>JANMHD010000012.1:0-5616 GCA_031374985.1 Coleofasciculaceae cyanobacterium OTE_70_metabat_329
GCCATCGAGAGGTGATCCGAATGGGAGATAATGAAAATATTAATTTCATAGCCTACGATCATATTTTATTAAATGTCCGCTATTCCAGTTATTCTAGTCCCCCAGAAATTGCTAGGAAATTAGTCCAGAAAATTAGACAAACTCCCGGATATAAATTAGTTTATCGCCAGAATCGAGTCTTTTTATTCGAGAAAGAAAATAATAAGAAAACCCCCTAAATCCCCCTACCCTACGGGAAGGCAAAGCCAACAAAGGGGGACTTAAAGATTAAAATCCTCTTAAAAATGGGAACTTGAAAATCAGGTACTTACCTCACCAAGTTGAAATTTACTATATTATGGAAAAATCTAACTGTTTTGATGATCTTGATGGTTTTGATGATGTGGAATGGACTCCCGAAGCAAAGATCAAGCTTAAAAACATTCCTTTTTTCGTGCGATCGCAAGCCCTAGCCCGTATTGAAGAACTAGCTCGTGCCAGCGATGAAAATATCATAACAGTCGAGATAGTGGAACAAGCCCGGCAAGAGTTTGGCCAGTAGATGCCTTTTTAACTACTCCTAGGTTAAGTAAGATGCCCATTGGGGAATAATTTCTGGGGAGCCATACCATAAGCCCAGCCGTCGAGGGGAATGGAATACTTCCGGGATCGTGAGGTTAATTGCGCCTTCTAGGTGGGCAGCTTCGATCGGCGTAATGCCATCACCCCAAGTATTACCAGTTCCACAGGTGATCTGATAACTATTAAAAGCTAACCAATTCTGCCATCTCTGCTCTCCAGAAATCGCCCTTCCTGCCACACAAATATATTTAACTTGGGGATAAAAAGCCCCCGGATAATTATTTTTAACAAAATCTAGATTTCTTTTTGTCCAAGGCTCCAAACTAATATGGGGCGTACCAAGGGTGACAAGATGAGATACTTGGGGATGAGCTTTCCAGCAACCTTCTACTTCATTTACATCTCCATGCACAGTATAGGGAATTTCCCCTAGGTAAATACGAGCAATCCAGCCCCCGGCCGAGTGACCAATTATATTCACCTGAGAACTAGAATACTTATCCTGAGCTTGTCTGACTGTGGCATCTATTTTGCGGAGAATCGGCACCATCGATCGCCCCCCCACCGTAGGCAGCCAATCTGGAATCGTCAAAGGGACGATCGCCGTGGGAAACCCCATAGTAGTTAAAGATTGCGCTAAATTTTGGTATTCCTGAGCGCGGGCAAAGTAGCCGGGGATGATGATGGTGGGGAGCATTGGGAGGAAGGAGGAGGTACAGGGAAGTAAAAGGAGGTACAGGAGGTAAGAGTGGGGGTTAGATAGTTAGATTATGGATGATTGTGATGATTTTAGAGATTCGATTATTTCTAGATTAGCGGTGGGGAAAGTAAATTGTCCCATTTCTGCTAGGGTTACCCAACGAATTTCCTCAGATTCTAGGGGCTGGGGAGTGCCACTGAGATAGCGGCAGTGATAGAAGTGTAGAGTAACTCGCAAATCTTTGTAAGGGTAATTGATCGTCCGAAAGTGCTGATCGATCGCAATTTCTATGGCTAGTTCTTCCTTAACTTCCCTGAGAATACATTCTTCGATCGTCTCCCCCAGTTCTAATTTGCCACCGGGAAATTCCCATAGGCCACCGCTAGAGCCTCCCGGCAGGCGGCGATCGATCAAAATTTGCCCTGCT
Organism: Coleofasciculaceae cyanobacterium OTE_70_metabat_329; assembly: GCA_031374985.1. Classification (GTDB taxonomy): domain Bacteria; phylum Cyanobacteriota; class Cyanobacteriia; order Cyanobacteriales; family JAAUUE01; genus JAAUUE01. The sequence continues at coordinate 1,689 of JANMHD010000012.1, forward strand.
TGATTCCAAATAATTGCTACACCAATAACTTTATGGGGTGGAACAATGGCTTCTGAGAGGGAGGGGTTGGGCATGAGTAAATAGATAGTGACGATTCAGCAGAAGGTGGGCATTGCCCACCCTACTTATAGGTTCTGGGGATAAGCCCTATTCTAGTCGGAAAAATTACTTTCTGTAGATTGGAATGATTTCTCAAATACCATACGCTGTTCGGCATTGCGGAGAAAATAACCACTAACCATAGCCGAGGCTAATAATCTACCCAAATTCTCCCGATTGGTACTAATAGTTACCCCAAAATGTTCCGGCGGCAAGTTTCCTAGTAAGCCGATAATATTGCGTTCCATCACCTGAAATACTTCTGAGGAGGTGGGCTTTGATAGTTGGGCGATCGTATCTGTATTCATAGACTGGACATACTGCCAAAGAAGATTGGCATCGGCATCTTGGTCAAAAAATTCTGGTACTTGATTAGATGTGTTGTTCACCTTTCACCTCAGATGGATTATGGATTAGATCGTGACTAACTTCTTCATTCATAGTTTAATCTAACAATTAATCTAGCAATTAATTTAACAATTCTTCAATTTATTAAAGGTAGGTGTAACCGAACTGGAACTGGTGGGGTTACTATTCTAGACAATCTTTGATATCTAACAAGCGATCGGTTTAGAGAAATATTTTTTAAAGTAACTCTAATTTTCCTCAGCAGGTGGAATTTCTTCTAGGTCAGATTCTTCATCCCCTAGCTTAGATTCTACAAGCGATCGCTCATGGCTCAACTGATTAAGAAGATTAACCATCTGTGTACCTCTTTCTAGGGAAAGATCGTGCAAGAACATTACCTCTGGAGTCCGACGCAAGCCAATTCTTCTGCCCAATTCACTCCGTACATAACCGGTTGCGGAAACTAGACCTTCTAGAGTTTTAAGCTGTACTTCTTCCGAGCCGTAGATACTCACAAAAATTTTGGCATGTTGCAGATCCCCAGAAACTGTGACTTGGGTAACACTCACCATCCCCGTTCCTACTCGATCGTCCTTAATATCTTGAATTAACATCTGACTAATTTCCCGCTTAATACTAGCGGCCACACGGGACACACGACGATCTGTAGCCATAACTTTTTACCTAAATTTTTATTTGTAAGGGCGCAAGGCCTTGCGCCCCTACTGAAAACATGAAAAAAGACACTAAAAATACTAAACAGGACTCAAACCCAACATAGCTTGGAGCGTAAAACTAATAAATAAAGCCCCACCGACGAAAAATCCTATTAGGGCGATCGCTGTCACGGGTTTTTGGAATAAAGGCTTGAGTAATTCAAATAGGGCAAAAAATATTCCTAGGGTGAAGGTAATAAAAAAACGGGGATAACGAGAGATATTATTAAAAAATTCCTGCATAACCTTAAAATCCGAAACAGATTTCTTAAATAATTACTAGTCAACTCATAATAACATTTCTCTTTGACATCCTCCCCGCTCTAAAGAGACGGGGATTCCTAAGACTCACAACTTAGGTTTCTGCTTCATAGCAGCCGCCATCAGACTTACGCCTATCAGGTCTTACACTCGCTCCACAGACTGACACGGCAAGCCCTGCCGCCAAAATATTCTTAGCTGCATTGATATCTCTATCGTGCTTAGTCCCACAGTCAGGACAATCCCACTCTCGGATACTTAGAGGCAGCTTTTCTACTATGTGTCCACAATGTCCACAGGTTTTAGAACTGGGAAACCATCTATCGATCTTGACCAAAGTTCTACCGTACCATTGGCACTTATACTCAAGTTGTCTGATAAATTCTCCCCAACTAGCATCACTGATAGCTTGAGCAAGTTTGTGGTTTCTCAGCATATTCTTCACAGCTAAATTCTCAACGGCTATTGTTTGGTTTTCACGTACCAGTTGAGTTGTTAGCTTGTGCAGAAAGTCTTTTCTGGCATCAGTAATTTCTTGATGCACTTTAGCTAGTTTGAGTCTAGCTTTATGACGATTCTTAGAACCTTTCTGCTTTCGGCTTAAGGCTTTATTAACTCTACGTAATTTCTTACGCTTCTTTTTCAGATTTTTGGGATTAGGAATCTTGTTTCCTGTACTTAGTGCAACTAAGCTAGTTATCCCGACATCAATTCCAACGGAGTTGGGAGATTCTGGTAATGTCTCAATTTCTACATCTACCAGCAAGGAAACTGTCCATCTGCCAGCAGGGGAGAGCTTTACTGAGATAGTTGAAGGTTTGGCTCCTTGAGGAAGTTCTCTACTCCATCTGATATCTAGAGGTTCAAGACTTTTAGCTAAAAATACTTGTCCATTTCTCCACTTAAAGGCTGCTTTGGTAAATTCGGCACTACCTCCTTGATGTTTTTTCTTGAATTTGGGATATTTTGCTCTGCCTGTAAAGAAGTTACTAAAGGCTTTTTGAAGATGTCTTAATCCTTGTTGTAAAGGTACAGAGCTTACTTCGTTGAGAAACTGTAGTTCTTCTTCTTTTTTCCATGCAGTCAACATCCCGGAAGTTTCTTTGTAACCAACCTGCTCTTGTTTTTCACGCCATGCTTCAGTCCTAAGAGCTAAGGCACGGTTATATACTAGACGAGCGCATCCCATAGTTCTTCTCAGCAAGGTTTCTTGCTCAGGAGTGGGGTAGAATCGGTACTTGAAGGCTTTCTGGGTCACTTCTGCATTTTAGTAGATTATGCTCTAAGTTAGCTGAATTAATTAATTAAAGCCGCCCTAGAAGGACGGGGTTTTAAACCCAATTTTTTGATAAAAACTCCTGTTGAAATAATTCCTGTACTTCCTGAAAAGCAGCGGTAGCAGCAGAGGAATTAAAGCTGTTTCGGGCATTGCAGAAAAAACCATGACCAGCACCCTCGTATACTAAAACCTTATGTTTGATCTGGTGTTGCTCTAGTGCTGTCCGAATTGCTGCCACTTGATCTAGGGAAATACTGGCATCCTCGGCCCCAAAGAAAGTGTAAATCGTCCCCCTAATATCCTGAGTCCGGTTAATTGTAGGTGTTCCACCACCGGGAGTCCGCAGGGCAATACCTGCACCGTAGAAGGAGGCGGTAGCTTTGATATCTGGCAAGGTGGCAGCTAGGTAAGCCACATGACCCCCAAAGCAAAAACCAATACAGCCAATTGCCCCATCTTGAGCCAGATTCTCAGCCTTGAGATAATCAATAGTTGCTTGGATATCTGCCAAAAGCTCTTCAGCCGTGGTTTGCTGGGCATAACTCCTGCCTAGGGTGATATCTTCCTTGGTGTAGCCAGTTTCAAAGCCGGGGGCAGTACGCTGGTAGAGAGCCGGAGCGATCGCTACATAGCCTTCTTTGGCAAATCTTTCTACCACATCTCGGATATGATAATTAACGCCAAATATTTCTTGAATTACAATAATTGCAGGTAATAGTTCGGAGGTTTCGGGTTGAGCTAGGTAGGCAGAGATATTTAAATCCTTGTGAGGGACTTGGACAAACTGAGTAATAATTTGGGGTGTGGTCATAAATTCGTCAATCTCCTCAATCTCTTCGCCCCTTAACTTGGTTTGTCCTTAGGGCAGAATTTTTATATTTTACCGCCGATCGCCTCTCCTAACTTTTGGGCAGTCATGGCGGCCACTGGAATTGGCTCGGATACCTGACCACCACTGAAGATAAGAATTCGATCGCTATACTGCATAATTTCATCCAAATCTGAAGAAGTAAATAAAATAGTTGTCCCGGTTGCACAGCGAGCAATTAATTGTTGCCATACCCAGAGGGAGGATTCCATATCCAAACCCCTGGTAGGATGCTCCATTAATACTAAGTTTAGGGGCGTGGGTAACAAAGCTAACTGAGTCCGCTGTTGATTTCCTCCAGAGAGGCGTTCTACCAAACTACCGGGCTTGCCTCGAATATTAAAAAAGTCGATCATC
>JANMHD010000020.1:0-5810 GCA_031374985.1 Coleofasciculaceae cyanobacterium OTE_70_metabat_329
GAATCAACCCCAGTATTTTTAGACTACGCAGAATATAGTCAGGAACTGCCAGACTATGCAGAATCCTACTACTCGATCGAGGATGGAATTGAGCCGAACCGGCCGATAACTCCATCTCTAGGAAACTTTACTCTGCCAGTCACCTCGTTACCTAGTTCTCCAGCCCTGAGTTTCTGTCTTGATCAAGACCACTTTACCGCCCAGCAAGGAGAATATTTAGTAATTACAGGGCGAGTGGAACTTTCTTTGGGGGCTTTGCTAAGTGAAGCCGAACTTCCTGCCGAGCTACAGGATACCTTTCTCCAAGGCAGTATTCAATACCAGCTCAGGGATCCGGGTAGTGCAAGCATTCTCCTCACGGTGGAATATCCCTTGGCGGTAAAAGTTCCTGTGGGGGATTTCTCTCATACTCTAAAAATTCCGCCTAAGACCAATTCCCAGTTGATCTTAGGAGAAGCGACTCTTTATGGGAAAGAAGAGCAGGTATTAGCTAGTCAATCTTTTATGATTAGTTCTAGTTTGGCTAATCTTTTAGAAGTAGTAGAAACTACCCCAGAAGAGTTCTCTCAGCCACCATTAACGGCTCCTAGCAAGCGGCAGAACCATCCCGTATTACCTTACCAACCTTTTTCTTCCCTAGTCCTTGACCCCCATCGGGGCGTGCCTAAACCTATTGGCCGCAAAAAATCCCCCGGAGGGAAAACTAAACCCCTAGAATTACCAACTTTTTCAGGAAGCAATAAGGGAATTCACGAGGGAAGCGATTCTGGCAACCGGAGCTTTGATCGCCCAATAACCAGTCAATATCTGAATCTAGATACTCAGGAAAAGGAAGTTAGTCCCCTAGATAAGATAGATTTAACCCCAGAAACTATAGAATCAGTCCCCCTTCCTGATCCAGAAGTTACTGCCCTCAATTCACCCATTTCCTTGACAGGGGATATTCCTCTAGAAGCAGAAGCGGGCTTACAGGCTAGTAATTTTCTTGCTCGGTTGAATAGTTTGGCTAGCGATCGACAAATGACGGATATTCTGCATACTGAGTTATTGCTAGATAATGCGGCTCCCGGAGCGCTGCAAAGACAGCCCTTGTCCCCTAGAGATGAGTCTAATTGGTCAGAAGTGGTAGTTGATGATGAACCGCCTGAGGCAGTCCCAGAGCCGAGGTTTGATTCCTCTGGTTTCCCCTATCCCCCAGAATCTCGCCCCGATCCTTTAGTCCCCACCGCCCCCCAGCCAGTAACAGTACCAGAAATTATTGTTCCTCTAGGAGAGTTATTAACTGGAGATACAGTGACAGTGACAGTAAAATTACCAGCCGAGCAATTCTCTTTATATGTGAAGTTCTGGGTTAAAGACTGTCAGACTACCGCTATTATCGATGGCCCCCGAATGTTATTAGATTTCTCGCCCAATAGCCAAGGAGAACTGGAAACCCTCACCCGGTTAACAATTCCCCCCGGTTGTTGCCGTCTGCGGTTAGAAGCGATCGCTATTGACCCTCATCAAGAAATTGAAAGTCGCAAGGCTTCTATTGATCGGGTAGTGGTTCCCCCTGGTTTATCCCCAACCCCAGATTTTAACTATCTTGCTAGTTAATTCCAGCAGAATCCCGATTTCTGAATTAAACTTATAGGCTGAATCAGAAGGGCAGAAAGAAGTCGGGGTTCTATCAATTAATCTGGCTTCTGAGGAGCAGAGAGAGGGCTACGTTTTTGATAGTAGAAGTTGTACCATTGTTTAGAGCTACGAATAGCTAACCAGAGGAGCAAGAGGGCAATTAATCCTCCTTGATTGGGAGCATCAAAGGCAAAAATCACCAAAAAGACACAAAGGACATCTTGAAGTAAAACTAACCAGAGGGGCAAGCCGCGCAATCTATAGAACCAGCCCATCTGGACTAGCTGCAGAACTAGTGCCAAAAGACCCCCAACCGTTGCAACCAACCAGCCTAATTCAGAACTCAAGCTAGTAAACTGAGCTACGGTAATTCCTAAAATTGCCCCAGCGATCGGGCTAAACCCCAACTGGATTGTCTGCAAAACTCTCTGCCCCAATAATTTCTTGGAGGCAAATAATTCAAATAAAGACCAACTGACGAGAATACAAACTACTACTTGAGGATGAATTGCTGAGAGGAGGGGAACTCGTGACCAAAGCTTTTCATTCTCCATTAGGCCAATAACCAAGAGAGGCAAAGCAATACGCATTCCGGCAGCAGCCGAGGCAGACAGAACAGCGAGAATTTCTAGCATTGAAAATTAACTCTAAGGGATACAGGGTAATATTGATAGCTCTGGCCAGGGGAAAGGTTTTCCAAAATCATACTCTGGACTAAGGTTCCTAAGATGAGGGTAAACATCCTTCATTTCCTTCTTAGGTGCAGGGCATTAAACTATTAGCATTAACTTATACTCTAACAAGCAATTTTTTAATTAACAGGGTGATCCCTTTTTTAATTAGGGCGGTTGCAATTACGGTTAAGGCCGGCAACAGGCTCAGGCCTATCTTGAATCTATCAGGGGCAATTACCAATTAAATCTATGAGCTTAAGAATTTACGGTAATCGACTCCTAAAAACCCTACCGGGAAAAGATACCAGACCCACCACGGCTAGGGTGAGGGAAGCAATATTTAATATTTGGCAGGAACGATTACCGGGTTGTTCTTGGCTAGATATCTGTACGGGTAGCGGGGCGATGGGGGCAGAAGCGTTGGTACGGGGGGCGGCTTTAGTCATGGGAATTGAGCGATCGCCCAGGGCTTGCCAGATCATTCAAGAAAACTGGCAGATGGTGGCCTTGGAAACTCAACAATTTACCCTTCTGCGAGGAGATGTCTTACTAAAATTAAAAAATTTAGCCGGGCAAAAGTTTGATCTAATTTACTTTGATCCCCCCTACCTAGGTAATTTATATACTCCAGTTTTAGAATTAATCGCTCGATCGCAACTCCTCGAAGCCACAGGAGAATTAGCTATAGAACATGATCCTAAATTACCCCCTCCTAAGATTAGAGGTCTAGAAATTTGCCGCCAGAAAACCTATGGAAATACGGGGCTAACTTTTTATTGTGTTAGTAGCATAAATTAGGTAAATTGCTGGCTCAGGGCAACAGGATTGTGGACAGTGATGCGTTTTTTGTTGATAGAGATCATTTTTTCTTGGCGTAAATCTCCCAAAAGCCGAGTGACAGTAACTCTGGTAGAACCGATCGCTTCGGCGATTGCCTGATGAGATAATTTCAAATCCACCATAATCCCTTCCGCCGTAGGCACACCAAAATCTCGACAAAGGATTAATAGGAAGCTCACTAACCGAGAACCCATATCTCGATGAGCAAGGGTTTCAATCATCATTTCTGTCTGCAAAATTCGGGAGGACAAACCCCGCAACATCAGAGTTGATAGTTCAGAGTTTTCTCGCAGAGCTTGTTCTACCTGATCAATGGGCGCTGAGAGTAATTCTACAGAAGTAAAGGCAACGGCGTGATAGAAGCGATCGGACTTATGCCCAGTAATTAGGGATAAAACCCCAAATACACTATTTTCTCGTAACAAAGCTACGGTAATTTCTTCACCAGCTTCGTATACTCGTGAGAGTTTCACAGCCCCTTTCAAAAGAAAATATACCCGTTCGGCGGGATCGCCGGGAAAGAAAATTGTTTTCCCCCGTTCAAAAGTTTCTGTGACTGGTGGAAAAGCTCCTCCTCCCATCTGTCGAAACACAAGTGCTAAAGGTCTATCTTGCTGCATTAATCTTTTACCTTGACTCAACCAGAAAAGTTACTACTGTTACAAAATTACTAAACCTAAGTTTACCAAACTTTTTTGTATCATCTCGTACATTTTGCCTAAGTCTATCGAAAGACTAGAGATGATGACCTAAAGAGATTCTTGAATTTTTGATAAACTCTACACTTCTAGTAAAAATCACCTTGACTATCCAGAGAAGTTGAGAGAAACTATCAGAAAGTCTGGAGTGTAGGCAAAATCCTTGCTAATTTTTGTTAAGATTTGACTAACTGTAAAACAATTGTTAAAAATTTGTTTATGAATATGGAAGCCCTCGAGTTTATAATTCATGCCGATGGTCGAGTCCAAGAAAAAGTTACTGGGATCATGGGTAACTCCTGTGCCGAGGTGACAGCAGCGATCGAAGCAGAGTTAGGAATTGTCCTCTCAACGGAAGCAACTTCTGAATATTTTGCCCAAGATCAAATCATTCCTACCTCAATTTCAGCTACAACCCAAACAAATTTTAGCAGTTGGTGAAAAGAATTGAGGATGTCTTATGCCAAGCACGAGATACTCTCAGCAAAAATAGTAAATTTATTATTCAAAATTCTGGTGATCTAAACTATGTCTCATTTTAGCCAAATCAAAACTCAAATCCGTAATTTAGTTTCCCTAGAAGCTGCCCTCAAGGACTTAGGTATTTCTTATCAAACTGGCAGTACCGCTGTCCAAGGTTATCAGGGACAGACCCATGAAGCTCAGGTAGCGATCGCCCAAGAAAATGGCTACGATATTGGCTTTCGCTGGAATGGCACAGAGTACGAACTGGTGGCAGACTTACAATATTGGCAGCAACCTTTGACTGTAGATGGCTTTCTGCGTCAAGTCACCCAACGCTACGCCTACCATACGGTAATTACAGAAACCACCAAGCAGGGTTTCCAAGTTGCTGAACAACAAAAACAAGCTGATGGTTCTATTCGTCTAGTCCTCCAACGGTGGAGTTAGTTTGAAGCTAATGTGAAGCTAGTTTGGAGTTAGTTTGGAGTTAATTATGCTAGAAGAGCGTTCCGGTTTTGAGCCAGAGTTGGGTGGTGCATTGCGGGATGCTCTAGACCGTAGTGGTTTTGAGCCAGAACTAGGGGGGGAACTGCGCCAGAAGGGTGTTTATGTCGATGAGATTACCTGCATTGGCTGCAAACACTGCGCCCATGTTGCCCCCAGCACTTTTTTTATGGAGCCGGATTACGGCAGGTCACGGGTATATCGTCAAGATGGTGACCCGGAAGAGGTAATTGAGGTAGCGATCGATACCTGCCCCGTTAATTGTATTCATTGGATGGATTATACAGAACTTAAGCAAGTAGAGCAGGAGAGGGAATATCAAGTTATTCCAGTAGTAGGTTTCCCGGTACAGCAAGCATTAATTAGTACTCATCGCCAAAAGCAGCGATCGCAGCAATCTGACCCATAGATAGGGAAATAGGGTAGTCCTAGGGTAATATTTTGATAAAGGCAGTATGTGAACTTTCCCTAAGTGATAACTTCCTAACAACAGATGGGTAAAATCGTAGTAATAAATTCAGGGAGTTACTACGATGACTAAGCAGAGCCTTAAACATTTCAGGTTAGGATTAGGAATATTTTTTCTAACATTGTCTGGTTACTATTTACCAACTTATTTACAACCACAGACTGTTTTAGCTCAACCAGCCGCTAGTCAAAATACAGAGGCCGATCGCATCTTCCAAGAAGCAGAGCAACTAGTCAACAATGAAACTAAATTTGTGCAGGCTTTCTCAAGATATCAACAAGCTCTCAGACTCTATCGTCAAAGTGGAGATACAACTAAGGCAAATGCAACTCGGCAACGATTGGAAACAGTTCTTGCTGCCGCTTCACCATTAGCCGCAAAGTTTGAGGAGGAAATCGACAAAGATGAAGCAGCTTTCTTACGTCAATTCCCCAAAACTGAGAATAATCAAGCAGCCAATCAACTAGAAGAGTTTGCTGCAACGCAGTTGGGAATTAGATTTTTTGGCAGACCCGGACAGTCTCCTTGGGCAATTTCCGA
>JANMHD010000047.1:0-4989 GCA_031374985.1 Coleofasciculaceae cyanobacterium OTE_70_metabat_329
GTAGAGGAGAGTATTAAACAAATTACTAGTACTGTCCGTCAGCAAAAAGGAGATGTTCTTTCTTTAGAGGATAGCCAAGCTAATCCTCGCGATCGCCATCGGGCAACCCTGCAACTGAGGATACCTCAAGAGAAATTAGAGACAACTCTAGAAACCTTAGCAAAATTAGGTACAGTCCAGAACCGAAATTTGTCCTCAGAAGATGTTAGCAGTCAGTTAGTAGATTCGGCAGCTAGGTTAAAGAATTTACGAAAAACTGAGGCGGCTCTATTAGAAATTATGAACCGTTCTGGGTCTGTGGCAGATATTCTCAAGGTTGCTCAGGAAGTTAGTGCTGTGCGGCAGTCTATTGAACAAATTGATGCCCAACTGCAAAATCTGCAAAATCAAGTGGCTTATTCCAAGGTGACTATTAACTTACAAGCATTGGCTACTGGAAGCTCGGCTACTCCTGCGTTAGATTTGCAATTACAAGAAACTTGGCAGCAGGCAACTTCTTCCTTGGCAGGATTAACTACCTCCCTGCTAAAGTTACTATTGTGGCTATTGGTCTATAGTCCTTACTGGGCTTTAATATTCCTGACTATTTATGGCTATAAGCATTGGTTTGGTAAAAAGAAGTCAGTAACCATCTCTACCCCAAACCCTCCGCTTGAATAGCTTGAGAATGTATTTTTTTATTATTTTTTTATTATTTTTGGTGCTTTGTCTATGCCTGAAATTATGCCTGAAGTATCGATCGCTCAACACTACCACCAACGGACAAAGTATGATCCTGAAACTATTGCTGGCAAAAATCGGGGATTAGATTGGAACCGGCAACCTGCTCTTTACAAGGAATATCCCGTAGGCAAAGTTATTGACCTCAAACCCTATCTTCAGGATAGTCAGGCTAATAATTTAGGGGATCTGGACGATCTAGGCCGGCGACTCTCTAGATTATTGCTACTTACCTATGGTTTAACTGCTAAAATCCCCACCCTCTCCCCCACACCCCAATATTTACGGGCTGCCCCCTCGGCAGGGGGGCTTTATCCAGCAGAAATTTACCTCATTTCCCGTGGCACATCCTTTTTACCCGCAGGCTTATACAACTATCAAGTCCGGCATCATAGCTTAATCCAGTTTTGGGATAATGACGGCTGGGGTAAACTCCAAGCTGCTACCTTTGCCCATCCTTTGTTAGATATAGCAGATGTTGCGTTGGTAATTACAGCAGTTTTTGAGCGATCGGCATGGCGCTACGAAGACCGGGCTTATCGGCGGATATTTTTAGATACGGGGCATTTGTTAGGCAATCTAGAATTAGCTGCTAGTCTCCAAGATTTTCGTTCTTACTTAATTGGGGGATTTGTAGATCAGCAGGTGAATGAATTGCTATATCTAGACCCTGAGCGAGAAGGAGTAGTAACGATCGCTCCCCTGCTAGATCAACGCAGCCAAACCTGCCCCTCCTCTATCCTCTCGGTTCTTCCCTCTCCTACCGATACCCACTATCCTCAATTAAAGGAAGGAGAATTATTAAACTATCTCCACCAGAAAACTCAAATCCCTCCTGCCCCTCTTCCCCAAATCCCTCCACAAACTGAATCTGGAGACAATTACAATTTTCCTTTCTGTACTAAGATAGCTACAGCTACAGCACCTCTCCACTGGCAACCGGAATCCCTAGAATCAACTATCCTTAAGCGTCGTTCCACCCGTGCTTACACTGGAGAAGATTTGACTCTCCCAGAACTATTGAAACTTTTAGATTTTACCCATCATCCAGAACATTACGCAGACCAAGGATTAGACCCCAATCCTGATTATTTCGATCTTGATTTGGTGCAAACTTTTTTAGCTATCTCAGGGGTTATAGGTTTAGAAGAAGGGTGTTACTACTACGCACCCCACAGTGAAGAACTGCGACAGATTCGGTTTAAAAACTTTCGTCAAGAGTTGCACTACCTCTGCTTGGGGCAAGATTTGGCCAGAGATGCGGCTGCAATAGTTTTCCATACCGTAAATTTAACTAAAGCGATCGCAAAGTGGGGCGATCGGGCTTATCGTTATTTACACATGGATGCTGGGCACTTGGGGCAACGCTTAAATTTAGGAGCCATTTATCTAAATTTAGGAGTAAGTGGGATTGGTGGCTTTTTTGATGATCAAGTTAATGATATTTTGGGGATTCCCCCAGAGGAGGCAGTTTTGTATATTACAACCCTCGGTCGCCCCCGAAGTAGCTTATTTTAAGGGCTTATTTTAAAAAATTAGGTCATGGAAGGAAGTTAGTTTGTTAATATATACTAAATTTCCTGATCCAATCTTGGAGATCAGCTATTAGATGGGAGATCATGGCTAAAGTTCTGATAGTGGAAGACAGCTTAACCCAACGGGAATTGATTGCTCAACTCCTGAAGGCAAACGGTTTAGAGGTGTCCACCGCCGCTGATGGCATGGAAGCAATGGAGCAAATTAAAGATAATCCCCCCGATGTGGTGATTTTAGATATTATTTTGCCTAAAATGAATGGCTATGAAATTTGCCGCAAAATTAAAGCTGATACTAAAACTCAGAACCTAGCAGTGGTCATGTGTTCTGCTAAAAAAGAGGAGTTCGATCGCTACTGGGGCATGAAGCAGGGGGCTGATGCCTACATTTCTAAGCCCTTCCATCCCCAAGAGCTAGTGGGAACCATCAAGCAACTATTGGTGCGTTAGTAATATTTTGATAACTAGCAGTATTGAATATATCCTTGGGGAAAGGTTCCCAAATCTAAACTTTTGCTTCTAAAGATTTTAGATATTCTGTATTCACTCCTGATTCTCTGACTAGGGCGATTTTGCCAGTGCGAGAAATCTCCCGAATACCAAATTTATTCAGAACTTGAATAATTGCTACCATTTTTCCAGGATCTCCCACCACTTCAATAGTCAGAGCATCTTCAGCCATGTCTACAATATGCGCCCGGAATACCCTAGCCAATTCCACAATTTCTAGACGATTGGCACTACTAGTATTGACCTTAATCAGCATCAATTCTCGCTCAACACAGGGAGTATTCGTAATATCCTGCACTTTCAGGACATTAATTAGCTTATAAAGTTGCTTGGTTAATTGCTCAATACTCTGTTCATCTCCCGGTACTACCATAGTAATCCGAGAAATTCCTACCTGCTCTGCTGGCCCCACAGCCAGACTTTCAATATTAAATCCCCGGCGAGCAAATAAGCCAGCGATCCGAGTTAAAACCCCGGCTTCATCTTCTACTAAAACTGATAAGGTATGCTTCATAATAAGTTGGTTATAGGTACGTTTAAATAAGTGAGTCAGTAAAAATAATGGACTTACTTAAAAATCCTAAGATTACTTAGAAGACTAATCATACACAAAATTTTAGCTAAAGTTAACATACAATCTCCAGAGCTTGATTAAGAGGATAGGAAATGCGGTTTTTAGGAATTGATTTGGGTTGGAAGTCTGGGGCTAGTGGGTTATGTTGCTTGGAATGGCAAGGGGGAGAATTAGTTTTACTGAATTTAGAGCGACAACTAGAAATTGTAGATATTCTAAGGTGGGTGAGGCAGTGGGCTGATATCCAGATTCCGGCATTGGTGGCGGTGGATGCCCCGACGCTGATTCCCAACCAGACAGGAACTAGGCTGCCCGATCGCTTGACTCATAAATACTTTGGAAAATATCATGCAGGTTGCTATCCGGCAAATTTGCAGCGTCCCTTTGCCCAGAGGACTGTGGCTTTTGGTTTAAGTCTAGAGGAATTAGGATTTTGTCATGCGCCGATTATGGAAGCAAAAAAATATAATCGCTACCAAATTGAAGTATTTCCTCACCCCGCCCAGGTTAATTTATTTAATCTCGATCGCATTCTTAAATATAAAAAAGGCAGGTTGGGCGATCGTTATCTTGAACTAACAAAGCTAAGAAACCACATCCTCTCCACTCTTCCTTCCCTAGAACCAAAGCTACAATTAATCAATCTGCCGGAAATTCCTAGTCAAGGTAAAGCCATGAAGGAGGTGGAAGATATGCTAGATAGTCTAATTTGTGCCTACGTGGGGGCTTATTGGTGGTACTGGGGTGAGGAGAAAAACTTAGTTTTAGGAGATGAAAAAAACGGGTATATTGTTGTCCCTCAAAGAGTAATTAATGGGCTTTGACTTCGCTCAGCCTCCAGTTGAAAATTGCTGACTCCAATTGAACAATTGCTGACTCCAATTGACGATGGCTGAGCGGAGCCGAAGCCAAATACAGGCTACTCTAAAGCTTTGCGCCCTTATCCGGCAGTTGGATAATCGGTATAACCTTTCTCATCCCCACCGTAGAAAGTATTGCGATCGGGCTTATTCAACGCAACACCAGCGGCAAAACGCTCTACTAAGTCAGGATTAGCAATATAGAGACGGCCAAAGGCAACTAAATCAGCATGACCAGAAGCGATCGCTGCATTTCCGGTCTCCAAACTATAACCCCCAGCTGTGATGAGCGTATTCTTAAAAATTGGACGGAAGAAATCAGCTCCTAACTCTGGCTGATCTTCAGCCGTGCCAAATCCTTCCACTCTAGGAGCAACTAAATGTAGATAGGCCAGATTAAATTGGTTTAGTTCCTTGACCACATGACCAAAGATAGCCGCCCGATTGGAGTCGCCCATACTATTAAAAGTTCCACTCGGAGAAAGTCTCACCCCCACTCGATCGCTCCCCCACACATCTACTACTGCTGCCATTACTTCTAGCAAGAGGCGCGATCTATTTTCCACAGAGCCACCGTAAATATCGTTGCGATGATTGGAGTTATCTTGTAAAAACTGATCTAATAAATATCCATTAGCGCCGTGAACTTCTACTCCATCAAACCCAGCTTCTAGGGCATTTTTTGCCCCTAACCGATATTGTTCAATGATTTGGGGGATTTCCTCTAGTTCCAAGGCACGGGGGGTGACGTAGGGTTTCATGCCTTCATAAGTTGCAGATTCTCCCTCTG
>JANMHD010000215.1:0-1897 GCA_031374985.1 Coleofasciculaceae cyanobacterium OTE_70_metabat_329
CATAAAAATCATACGCTAGAAAGTAGATGGCAAAGTGTAAGAGATAAATTAAAACACTATGATTATGATTTTCCTGTACATCCTAATGTTAATGGAACGATCGTTGAAGGAATAGAAGATCAGCCTAAATTGGGATTTTGGTTTATGCCGAATAATCAGGACTGTGGAATGTTAGAGGATTTTTGTGCAGAGCTTGCAGAGCCATCATCTTTGGCATTTGCTCAAGAATGTGTTGCCCAAGCCCGATTGCAAGGCTTGACAACTTTTAACGAAGTCCATACCAGTAAAGCCGTAATTCATACCTATCTGGCATGGCAAGATGAACCGGGTTATCCCTTAGGACAAGCAATTGGTCGTCAGTCTTTGCGACCAAGCAGTAATGTTGCTATTCAGTTTACTAATTGGTTAAACGATTTATTTATTGAGGCAGTGCTTGACCCGCCGCTTGATACTCCTCCAAAATCATCTCAAAGACATGAATCAACTCAGCTTGAGCCTCCTCTGTAGTCTCCCCCCAAGCATGACAACCAACGATCGCTGGAACATAAGCAACAAAAGTTCCATTATTATCTGGGCGCAGCACAACGGTATAGTTTTTGAGCGATCGCCCTTGACCAGAATTGAGAAGACTTGATAAATTTTTAGTTAGATAAAGTATTAAAGCGTATTAAAATGTATCCAAGTTTTTTCCTAGGAGATAAGCACATAGCTATCTAAAACTCTTGCTAGGCAAACAGGAGAATCTACGGTGCAATATATTGCGTTAGCGTAGCCTCTCCTTGGGAGAATCGGGTGCAATTTACTAATAATCTTGAGAATTAAGTTATGGAAAATCTCCTCCTAATATCTGAAATTGCTCAGGAACTAGGGCAACACAGCAATACCGCCAGAATAAAAAAGCTAATTTTCGCTACTTGGAAAAACTGCTGGGAAAATGACCTCAGCATCATTGATAAATTTCCCCTAACTAATATTATTCAGGAATTAGTTAACTTCTATCCCACCCCAGAGCAGTTAAGAGTTGCTTTTTTTAATATTGTTAATACTCTAAATAAAAAAGAAGAATATACTCTAATTGCAGAAATTATTCTTGCAAAGCTGGATAATTTGTATGTTTGTCAAGAGCCAAAAACTGAAATGGTATATAGAGCAGTGGCATCTCCTAGCCAATCTCTGCCTATCTATCCAAATCCCACCCCTCTGCCATCAAGGCCATCTACAACGGGAGATTTATCTTTAGATACCATAACCAATATCAAGGTAAGTAAAGAAACTCAGTTAGAAGCGGATCCTATACCGGAATCTAGTCATAATTCTGATCTTAACCCTAGTCCTAGCTTTAGTATTAACTCTAGCCCTAACTACGACCCCTTTGCTGTGAGATTAGCAGTCATGAAGTATAGCAATCCCCTCCGGGCAAAAATATTACTGCTCTGCGTTTTGGAAGAGCAATCTAGTTTTAATCAGAGCAGTTGGCTAAAACTCCGATCGAGGAATTTGGATGAACTATTAGTCGAAGTATTTCAAAAGTTTTCTAGCCTAGAGCAATTAGAGCAACCACTATATAGGACAGCTAGTAGTCTTGAAGAACCTGATGAATATGCTCAAGCCGCAGAGGCGATCGCTAAAGCCATGAAACCTTTTTATCAGAAAGCCCTAGCCTCCTAACTAAAATATCTAACCTTGTGCCCCTACAGAAACCTCTAGAAGTTTTAACCACCTGCCCTAGAAAATTACCTCTGTCCTACTAGTAGGTAATCTTTTGGTTGTTCCACCATTTGGCGTAGGCGATCGCCCTCAATAGTTTCTTCTTCCACCAACATTTCCACTAGCTGATCCACTACTTCTCGGTGTTCCCGGATAATTTGCCGGGATTCAGCATGGCACTTACCGATTA
>JANMHD010000248.1:0-12289 GCA_031374985.1 Coleofasciculaceae cyanobacterium OTE_70_metabat_329
TAGGGTCAAGATGGAACGCCAATTAGAAAACTAGCATCCCGATTTGATATCAGTAATTCTTAGGAGGTTACTTTGTGATGGAGAGCTTAGAATTGACGACGGGAGAAAATTAGAGTAGCGATCGCTAGGAGCAGAAATGTATAGATCAAGCCATAGAAACCATTAAAAAACAAATTATTTATAGATGGTAAAATTCCATAAACTGCATCATTTTTCAAGTCTAATCTTGATAAGTCTGGGATCACAATATAAAGAAACTGAGTGAAAAATTCTAGTTGAGGGTTTTTACTGATTTTTCCTACTTCCACTAAATCACCAGTGTAGTTACCCATAAGATAAACACTAAAACTTAATAGCATTGCGAGTAAAGGGCTAGTAAACACCCCAAATAAAATTGCCACTGCAATGATTAAACTAACTTGAAAAAATAAATAAACTACAGCTAATAAAATACTTCCAAAGGGATAGCTAATCCCATTAAAATTTAGTAATAGCAAATAAATTCCGGTCATAGCCAATAATAGGACGGCCATTACTCCCGATAGACCTAAATGCTTACCTAGAATAAACTCAAGTCGACTTATAGGCTTAGGAATCAAGACCAGAATAGTCTTTTTTTCTATTTCCTTATGAATTAAACCAGTCCCGACAAAAATAGAGACTAATATACCCAAAATATTAATAGTAGCCAATCCAAAATCTACCACAATCTTTGATTCCTGAGCTGCCGCTAAGTTTGGCAATAATTTCAAAGCTACTATCATTAATAGGGCAAAAAGTCCAATTACATAAAGGATCCGATCGCGAATCACTTCCCGAAATACATTAATAGTAATTGCCCAAATTCTGCCAATACTCATAGCCTCCTCCTAGTTTTTATAATTTTCTGACATTCCATTTTACTAGTAGAAGATACCTTTGAGGTAGATTGAGAATTTATTTTATTAGGTGAAGTATCTATTTTCTTAATCTGACATTTACTACTAAATTCAATCCCTGCACCATTAGAACTTGGGCCATTCCAAATAGAGAACAACTCTAGGTCGTAACCCCAATCTTCTTTACTAACAGTAGTTTCCATCTCCCATAGAGAATTTTCTTTCGCCGGGGATAAACGTCCTAGGACTGCGCTATGGATATCATCGATCCAGCTCTGGCGATCGGGTAGTTGGAGCAATCCTTCGATTTCTTGCCACGATCGATTATTAAGTTTTACCTTGACAGGGGCAATAACAGAACTAAGAATTATTTCTCCCTTTTCAGTAGGATTAGGAAGAAAAGGTATTTTAATCACAAAAGCACTATTTCTAAAGTTTTCACCAATCAAACTAGAGTAATCATTAAGTAAATTATTAGCAACAAAGAAAAATTGCAGCCAACAGCTAATTAATAAATGTACGGCTAACAATGTCACTAATTTTTGCCGAGTAGGAACATTAGGGATATAAAATTTTAAATTTGTATCTGTAAAATCATTAATAGCAGTAATCAACATTACTACTAAGGGAAGAGTTACCCAAAGTTCTAGTTGTTCTAAATCTTCTAAAATATATCCAAAAACAAATAGGCAAATTATTATGCCCGTAATCCAAAAATTTAAGAGAATAGAGTTATTTATTCTAATAGGTTTTTCATTCATGAGCCATGCTGTTCCAGTAATAAAAAACATCCACCCACAAGCTATGATAAATCTTTGAGTAAATCCTGTAGTTAAAATCCCTGTAAATAGAGAATATAAACTTAGAAGAACTAGAGTTTGGGCAGAAAAAACCATTGGCGGCTTAAGTTGTTTTTCTAGCCACTTCCAGACTTCATCTAAGAACTTTTTAAAGATATCAACAACATTTTGCATGGACTAATAAATTATATTGGTTTTAGATAGTAACTAAAAGATATTTTATCTTTAGCTCTACTACTTAGAAAAATTGTCTCAGGGATAAAGACCCTTTATGAACAAAAGTGCAGCAATAGTAGTATTGATTAATACATTAGAAAGAAAAATGATGAATATTTCACTAGTGAAAGTAAACTGGGGCTTACGATCGAGCTTATTGTAGATTATATTTTTTCCTGCTGGAGAGAAATTTTGTAATAAAGATTGTAAAACCCTCATTCCAGTAAATTTTGTTCCAGTAGTTGTTACAATAATAATTATAAAATATAAGAAAAAATTTAATTGAGATTCGCTTTCTTGCATGTCAAAAGGGCGGCCAAAAAATAACCAACTAATGATTTTTAACTCTGTTGCCGGGGATAAGAAAGGCATAAAAACAAAGAAGAAAATCCAGCCTAAGACAAGAGTAAATAAATTTAAAGTTCTGGCATATTCAATAGCAATCTTTCGGCTAACTCTCAGTTGTCGATAAAACAAAAAAGTATCCCAAGTAGTGGCAATTAGGAGAAATAGGCACTGCCAGAAAATAATTGGTAAAATAATTACATGAAACATAAAATATTAATCTTTCTTTAGTAACTTCCACCCTTGGCGATGTTAAACTTAATAACTAATATTATAATTAATAGCCATGACGACAAGAAATGGAATTGGGATTCGGACAGCAAATATCCGTCCTGAAAGGTTAGAAGGACAAGTTCATGTTTATGATGGCATGGGTAAGGGAAAATCCCAAGCAGCTTTAGGGGTAGTTTTACGATCGATTGGTTTGGGGATTGATGGCGATGAAGAAGCTGCTCCTTGCCGAGTCATGCTCCTGCGCTTTTTGAAGGGAGTAGGACGTACCTACGATGAAGATGCAGCGATCGAAGCTCTGCAACGAGGATTTCCCCATCTAATTGATCATATTCGGACTGGTCGTGCCTCCTATTTTAACAAAGATGAAATTACTAAATTTGATGCTCAAGAAGCCCGCCGGGGCTGGGATATTGCCAAGGGAGCGATCGCCTCAGAACTCTACTCTGTAATTGTGCTGGATGAACTCAACCCAGTACTAGACCTAGAATTACTGCCCTTAGAAGAAGTAATCAAAACCCTAAAGCATAAGCCGCCTAGTTTAGAAGTAATTGTCACCGGGCGGGGTACTCCCCAAGAGCTATTAGAAATCACTGATCTTCATAGTGAATCTGTTCCCCATCAGCATCCAGAGGCGCGGGCGCAGGGGATTGAAGGAATTGAAATTTACACCGGGGCGGGGAAAGGAAAATCTACTAATGCTCTAGGGAAAGCTCTTCAAGCCATTGGCAAGGGCATCAGCAGCGATAAATCTCATCGGGTGCTGATTATGCAATGGCTAAAAGGGGGTAGTGGCTATACGGAAGATTCAGCGATCGCCGCCCTCCGAAAATCCTATCCAGCCCTAGTAGATCACCACCGCTGTGGGCGAGATGCCATTGTCTGGCGGGGGCAGCAACAGGAGATCGATCGCATCGAAGCTGAACGAGGCTGGGAAATTGCCAAGGTGGCGATCGCCTCTGGTCTGTATAAAACTATTATTCTAGATGAGCTTAATCCTACAGTGGATTTAGAGCTTCTTGATGGAGAGCTAATTGTCCAAGCTCTTCTCCGCAAACCCAAGGACACAGAGATTATTATTACTGGGCGCTGTTTGCACAACCCGCCTTACTTTAATCTTGCCAGTGTCCACTCAGAAATGATCTGCCACAAACACTACGCTGATAGGGGTGTAGACCTAAAGCGGGGTGTAGATTTCTAAGATTAATTATCTTCAGAAAAATAATAGGTAAAATCACAGGGCACAAAACCTTGCGCCCCTACCAAATGCTTGGTGATGATTCTATATTTATCTATTAAAATATTTGATGCGGATGAAAGGACTTGAACCTTCACTCCTTGCAGAACCAGAACCTAAATCTGGCGCGTCTACCAATTCCGCCACATCCGCACAATATAAAGAATATAATCTCATTAAAATCAACCTCTTGTCAAGGGTCTAATTTAAAGATCGTGACAGGCAATTTAAAAAGTGCTATCGTGATAGCTTTGATTCATATAGAAGTACCCAATGCCTTGGAAGCGAATTATCAGTGGAATTATAGCGATCGTCGCTGCCTTGAGTTTAACTATCCTTGGCGGTTGGTACTTCACCGCAGGATTTGCGCTTATTGTGTACTTAGGGCAACTAGAATACTTTGAGCTAGTCCGAGCCAAAAACATTGCCCCGGCCATCAAAACTACCTTGGGCATTTCCCAAGTCATGTTAGTCGTAGCTACCCTTGCCCCCGATTTAACAGATGCCCTATTTCCTTTGGGAGGGACTGGAATTTGTTTTTACCTCTTGTTCCAACCAAAATTAGCTACCATTGCAGATATTTCTACTTCTCTTTTGGGGCTATTTTATGGTGGGTATTTACCTAGTTACTGGATCAAGATACGAGAAAGTCTCCCCAGTGTACCTACCCAATCCTTTTTCCCTGCTATCTCAGAATCTACGGCGATCGCTGCGAATAATTTATCGCTATCCATTAATGATTCTCTAATTAATACTTGGCTATCTTCCCAAATACTTTCCCCCGGCTTGAGCATCACTATGCTTTCCTTTGGGTGTATCTGGGCCGCAGATATTGGAGCTTACTTCATCGGCAGATTCTTTGGAAGAACTCGTTTATCAGAAATTAGCCCCAAGAAAACTGTAGAGGGAGCAGTGTTTGGTACTCTAGCCAGTATAAGTGTGGCTGTGGGCGGAGCATTTTACTTGGATTGGGATAACTGGTTGGCTGGGGGAATAATTTTAGGATTACTGATTGGAATTACCAGTCTTTTGGGTGATCTAACCGAATCCATGATGAAAAGAGATGCAGGGGTAAAAGATTCTGGTCAGTTAATTCCCGGTCATGGAGGGATACTCGATCGCACCGATAGTTACGTATTTACTGCCCCCGTGGTCTACTATTTTATGACCCTAATTTTACCTTTAATACCTCCTATTTCTTGGGGTTGACTAAGCTAATATATTTCATTAGGGAGATGTTTACGCTGCGGTCTGGGCAACACGAACATCTCTGGTTTCATTCATCTCTGGGGAGTCATTTTCCATATCTTTTCTAAAAGTTGAATTTGCTCTTGGAGGGTCAATTCTTGCTGACGTTTACGACTTTTATAGTTCCATGCTCCTAAACATAAACCAACTAAAAGAATGGTAACAAAAGCTCCTGTAAATATCATATAGTTACTCTCTCCAATTTTAGGATTAGCGCAAACAACGGGACTTTCTGAAGTAATTAAATTGGGTTTTGATTTTTCTAGGCCGGGCATTGCTACCGAGGGAGGAATATAAGTAACTGTACCGATCATCACCAGAGAGGCGATCGCCCCCACAGCAAAATGCAAGAGTTTATTTCTCATAGCTTCTTAAAAACTTTAGAACTATTTTTTAGGTTAACTATACTTACGCAGTTTTAGATATGCTTCTAAAACTTCTGTCATGCTTGCTTTGGATTTACTTTAGTAACTCTCTAGAGGGTTTGAGGTTAATCCACTAAATTTTATGTATTCTGTGCTACTATTATCTCTATTTTTTGTGGTAAAAATCCACGAATTTGATTAGCTTCATAAAAATTTGCATGAAAATTTTTGATAAAAGTTTTTAGTTAAGTAACTTTACTGATATGGCCTCCAAAAACAAAATGTTATCTAAGATACAGAATGATTACGGCAAAATTGGTGCAATGCTAGCTAGTGAGTAAGGCTAAACTGCATTTTAACCGAGAAACTAGGATGCAATCCCCATCCAGACTTCGGCAAGTTTTACAGTGAGCTTTTGCCCGTCTTGAGCTTGCCGAAATATCGAACTGCTCAACTACCTTCTAGGATGGCTTTTTGACATAGCATAATCAATGGCAAATACATAAATCCTCTCTAGGCTCAAGGCACATTGAAACAGTTACGGTTA
Source organism: Coleofasciculaceae cyanobacterium OTE_70_metabat_329 (assembly GCA_031374985.1). Lineage (GTDB taxonomy): Bacteria > Cyanobacteriota > Cyanobacteriia > Cyanobacteriales > JAAUUE01 > JAAUUE01. The sequence continues at coordinate 5,868 of JANMHD010000248.1, forward strand.
GAGCGATCGTAGAGAAGGCGGCAAGGGCAATGGTCTAAAGTTCAACCCCGAAGTAAGAATAGTCAACTGCCTATCAAATCAATCAAATCACAAGTAAATCACAAGGAAAATCACAGATATGAACAAAAAACGTGGGCGTTCTGCGACTAGACGTACCCTTAGGGGACTTTTCCCAGTTACGACTTCTTTTAATTTATTCGATAAATTACAGGCAAAAATAAAGCGCCTAACTCCTAGTTGGCAGGCCTGTATTCCTTTAGCGATGATTATTGTATTGCTCTGGGGATTAGCTGCTCAAGCCCAAACCCCAACCCCGGCATCTCCTCCACCTCCAACTCCTGAACAAATGATTGGCGAGCTAAAGGTCGGGATTGATACCATGTGGGTAATGATAGCTGGGATGCTCGTGTTCTTTATGAATGCTGGCTTCTGTATGCTAGAAACTGGCTTTTGTCGCCAAAAAAATGCTGTTAACGTTTTGGCAAAAAACCTGATCGTATTTGCTCTCGCTACTGTAGCTTTCTGGGCGATCGGTTTTGGCTTGATGTTCAGTGATGGCAACGGTTTTATTGGTACTAGTGGTGGATTCTTCCTTGCAGGAGAAGATAATAGTCCAGCCACCTTAGATGCTTATAAAGGTATCTTTAGCTCCCTCAATTGGACTGGCGTTCCCTTAGGAGCAAAATTCTTCTTCCAGTTAGTATTTGCTGGAACAGCCGCCACGATCGTATCTGGGGCTGTAGCCGAAAGAATTAAATTTGTCAGCTTTCTAATTTTTAGTCTTCTCTTGATTGGGATTGCTTACCCCATCACGGGTCACTGGATTTGGGGCGGTGGCTGGCTCTACAAAATGGGCTTCTTTGACTTTGCTGGTTCTACTGTAGTTCACCTTGCTGGTGGTTTTGCCGCCTTGATGGGGGCAGCTTTTGTTGGTCCCCGGATTGGTCGCTACAACGAGGATGGTAGTGCCAACCCTATGCCCGGTCACAACATGAGTATTGCGACTCTGGGTTGCCTGATTCTTTGGTTAGGCTGGTTTGGTTTTAACCCCGGCTCTACGATGGGTGTTGGTGATGGTTCTGCCATTGCTCACATTGCTCTAACAACTAATACTGGGGCAGCCTTTGGTGGTCTAGCAGCAACTGTAACAGCTTGGCTGTTCCTTGGTAAACCCGACTTATCAATGGTAATCAACGGCCTATTGGCTGGTCTGGTAGCAGTGACGGCTGGATGTCAATTTGTTAGCACCGGCTCCGCTGCTATTATTGGCGTGATTGGTGGTGTGGCAGTTGTATTTGCAGTTGGTTTCTTTGACAAGCTAAAAATTGATGACCCTGTAGGAGCTATTTCTGTTCACCTAATCAACGGTGCTTGGGGAACGATCGCAGTTGGTCTATTTGCTGAAGGCGACAAATACTACAAGGGTGGTCCTTTAGGACTCTTCTTTGGTGGTGGCGCACTTTGGCCGCAATTTGTGGGGGTCATGGCTGTGGGTGGTATGACCGTATTACTTTCTACTATTTTCTGGTTAGCCCTCAAATTCACCTTGGGCATTCGTGTGAGTGCGGAAGAAGAATTTGAAGGTCTAGATATTAGTGAACACGGTATGGAAGCCTATTCAGGATTCACGAAGGAAACGGTATCTTCTGGTACTGGGATTCCGAAAACCTCCGGTGATATGTCTGGCTCTAGTACCTACTAGTAAATTAGCCCCAGTGATTTTTCTATCCATAGCATAGCTTTAAGCTTATGAGAATAATTAGCCCTCCAATTTACTGGGGGGTTTTATTTGTTTGTAGCGACTAGCTAGGGCAATTCCTATTACAGCAATTTGTATTTAGATAGGCGGGAAGAAAAACCCTCTTTTCTTGTATGCCCGTTTCTGGTATGCCCGGAGGGCTTTAGGGCTTTAAGCTCCGCACTAACGTGCCGCTATGCTAGAGCAAAGGGAGCCTTGAAGCTCAATATCGTAGCTGACTAGATTGCAATCTGCTGTAACTAAAAAATATATTGGCATCGATTACTTAACCTGTTGCTGTTGGGCAGTAACTTTCTGAGCCACTTCCGGGTTGTATAGACGGAGATAGTTCCAGTAGTTTCCTAGGACTGATTTGACATAATCATAAGTTTCTGGAAAGGGAATTGTTTCGACAAAGGCATCAGGATCATTAACTCCAAATCTTTGTACCCAGTCAGCCACATTGCCGGATCCAGCATTGTAGCTGGCGATCGCAAATAAACTACTATTATCGTACTGTTTATGGTTATGAGCTAAGTACCAAGTCCCTAGCTTGATATTATCTTGATAATTTTTTAGATCATATTTACCAAAATTGGCAGTAGTCGCAATCCAAGCAGCAGTATCTGGCATTACTTGCATCAAGCCCAAAGCTCCTGCGGAAGAAGTAATATCTGCCTCAAATCTAGACTCTTGCCTAATTAAAGAAGTGACTAAAAGGGGATTCAGTTGGTTTTGTTGAGACCATTTAGAAATTTCTGTTTGAAAGGGAAAAGGAAACAAAGCTTCCCAGTAGATTCTTTGTTCACGCAACCTTAGCCATTGAGTTCTTTCTTCACCACGGCGCTTGCTAAGAGACCAAATTTGATTAATTCCAGCTAAATTATCTCCAATCCCTTGACGAAGTAATCCATCAGTAAATTGCTCTTCTACAGTCATCTTGGACTGATCTTTTAACTCCATCCGCCATACAGCCCAAGCGGGTTGGTATTCTCCTAGGCGATAAAGCTCCCGGACTAACTCTGAACCTGCGGGCAAAATCGGATTTTCTGAGTTTACCTTGATGGCCGGATTTTTTTGTCTGACGGTAGAAAAATCTCCCACATCCCAACCCAAGAGGACTGCCGATCGCCAAGCGTAGTAAGATTCTGGATATCTAGCCAAAGTATGTTGCCAAGCAGCAATTGCATCCTGATCTTTGCCTAATTGCTTAGCCCATTTCCCAATCCAGAAAGATGCTTCTGAGGCGTACTCACTATCAGGATTATTCACAGTAATTGGTTGAGCATTCTGCCAAGCTGCGGCCAGATCACCCTTTTCTGCTAATTTACTTGCAGTTTGCCATCGGAGTTCGGCGGCTATTTCTGAATTGGCGTACTGACTAAAAAGTAGCTGTCTAGCTTGGGTAGCTCCGGCAGAATCCTCTTGTTTGTCGAGGATTTTTGCCTTTTCTCGTAGAGCTTGGGGAGCCTCTTCGGGAAATTTAGCAATTACTTGGTCTAAATAGCCTAAAGCACTTTGGAACGGGGTTAAGCTGGCCAGATGACGCAGACCTAAGCCTGTTTCCTTCGCTTCAGGAAAATCCGCTATAAGTTGTAGATAGCCAGACTTGGCTTCGGGGGGGCGACTATCTAAGTGTTTCCCTCTGGCATAACGGTAGGCGGATAAGGCAGTGCGGGGGACTTTGCTGTAGGCATCAGCGGCTTTGCCGTATTCTGCTGCCTCCCAATAGCCAGAGGCGATCGCTTGCCATTCTTCTGGTTTTAACTGGTCTTGATCGTTTTTAACTAGTTGATTCCGGACTAGGTTTGCCCCCTTCATATCAGGGTGATGGATAGCTAGGAGCTTGAGGAGTTTTGGTTGTTTGGGTTCCTGCTGGAGACGGGCTTGGATAATTGCTCTGGTCAGAGGGTGGGCAGGAAATTTGGAGATCGCTATATCGGCATACTTCGCCTCCTTCTTACCCAATTCAAAAAAACCTTCCGGGGCTAGGGGATGATTGCTGTAGTTATTAACTAAATCTAACCAGGTTTGCTTGGCTTTTGCCTCTTCTCCCTGGAATCCGTAGGCACGAGCGCGTAGGCTGAGAACTTGAGGGGCAAGGAGATTGTAGTCCTTCTCTAACCCAGTCAACAAATTAAGGGCTGGTTCACTCTGCTTGAGGGAAATATAATCCTTGGCCAAGAGGTAGCGGGCGCGGAAAGTATCAATATTTTTTTCTCCTTGGGCCAACTTTTCTAGCGATCGCATTCTTTCTTCCCCAGGAAGATTAACTAACCCCCAGACTAAAGATTTTGCCTCTACAGGTGGCTGCTTATTAGAAGGTAAGGTAGGTAGAGCCGGGATTCCCGCCCAAGCAGGAATAACCTTAAAACGTTGCAAAACTAGTATGATAGATGCCGTTAGACCAGATATTAGGACTAACCCAAGCAAAATTCTAGTGATTGGATGGGCAGATTGATTTTTGCGAAATATACTTTTTCTTTGCTTATATATTTGTTTAGGCATTTGTTTAGACATTAAACGTCACCCTTGATTCTAATTACTACTAATTATTTTTTTAGCTAGTTTTATCGCTTGACTAGAGGTTGAAATAGCTCCCTCAGCTTGAGCAAGCATAAGTTCCTGAAGGAGGTAGCCCACCAGCTTACTAGGAGGAATCTTTAAACTCATCATCAATTCTTTCCCATCGACTAAAGGGCGAGGATGGGCGATCGGGCTATGGGAATCACTATAGGCATCTATCAAAGGAGTTAATAGATGTAATTCTATACCTTGGCTGAGGGTAAACAAAAACCATGCAGGAAAATATTTCCCCAAATGTTGAAATAAGAAATACTGCGATCGGACAGATAATTCCTTTGCTTTTTGCCACTGATCGTAAACCCGGAGGATAGTAGTTGCACCCCGGAGTACCTCACGGCTGTACTTAAGCTTAGTCAGTTGATTCTGAGCAACTTCTGGTAAGGGAGACACTAAGGTAGCTAATTTAGCTAGACCTACCCAATTATAGCCAAAATTTTGTTCTGAGGAACTAACACCAGAATCTGCACACATTTCTTCTAAATATCCCCAGTTTGACCGTAGGACTAAAACAATTTTGGCGATTTCTGGCAGAAATTTTCCCTGATTAATCCTAGTTTCTGGTAGCCAAGCGGTAAATAAGCCATTTTGAATTGCAGCTAATAATTGTTCTGTACCTTGGGGATGCAACAATAGATAATTCAACTCCATCTGGACTCTTTCTGCTGCCACTAGGGAGAGAGCCGGCGCTAGTTCTTGGATAGTTGTTTGGGTATTTATATCAATCTGAAAGCCTAGCTGGGCAGCTTGACGATAAGCTCGGAGTAGTCGTAGAGGATCGTCTTGTAGGTTAGATACTGCCACCATCCGAATTATTTGTTGTTCTAGGTCTAAGCAACCCTTGAGGGGATCAAGAATTTCTTTGGTACGGGGATTATAAGCGATCGCATTAATCGTAAAATCTCGCCGTTTTAGGTCTTGCTCTAGGGTTTTCCCTTCCTGTCGAGCAAAATCTAGGGTTCCCTGAGGAAATACTACCCGAGCGATTGCTCTTTTTTGATCCAAAACTACAAATCCAGCTTGATAAAAAGCCGCAATCTTGTGGGCAGTTTCTACTGCTTGCCCCGGCAACACAAAATCTAAGTCTAAATACTCCCTTGTCCTGCCCAAAAGAGCATCCCGCACTGCCCCGCCCACTAAATAAGTGTCCGGTGGCAGCAATTCCACATCAAAAAACCATTGGTGCGGATCCAGAAGAGAGTTAGACAGCATTAGGAATAAAGGTTAGTTATGGTATATAGTTAGATGCATATTAAGGTAAGGCTAAGGGAAAGTATCCCTCAAAAATTATGCACAGAACGCTAGAAGCTAGATCATTTTATCTGCAAACTAACCCGATCACCTTTGTCCTAGGGACGATTCTTCTGACTACTGTCTGGGGAGCGATCGTGCCTACTCCAGCTTACTCAATAACTCAAAAGCAAACTCGCCCGACTCAAATTAGAATTACCACCCCCAGTACAGCCCCTCTTCCTACTGGTAGCCTCATGGGTTCTCTACTCCCCGGTGGTAGGTTTGTCTACAATCTCCTGGGTACAGCTAGACAAAACCTCACCATTAGTCTAGCTTCTGAACAACTTAATGCCATGTTTACTCTCGTTGCTCCCGATGGAACTATCCTAACCTCTAGCAGAACTGGATGGATCGGTTCCTTGCAAACCACAGGAAACTACCAAATTATTGTTAGCAATACAAGCAGCACCACCATATCTAATTATTCAATTCGATTTGCTTTTCAGTAACAATCTTCCCTTCTAAGGAGACTACATATTAGTTAAAACAAACAGCATCCTAGTACCTCTGGGGTCGTGATATTATGCTAGTCAGAAAGATAAATAATATCCTCCTAAGATATCCTGCTAAGATATCCTGCTAATGAGTTAATTCTATGGACTTAAAAGATATTTTTGCTCTGTTGCATCCAGCGATCGCTGTTATTGTTGTTTTTCCCCTTACTAGGAATTGTCCTTAACCGGGCAATGCTGACTAGGCAGCGACGCTTACAGGCTCAGGATGGAGGCAAAAGTAAGATTTCTCCCTAGGAGTATTTTCTACCCTCACCGGCATGGGATTAATTTTGCTTGGATTTCAGCCAGAGGTT
>JANMHD010000283.1:0-3882 GCA_031374985.1 Coleofasciculaceae cyanobacterium OTE_70_metabat_329
AATAGAAAAATAATGTTGTAAATTATTCTGGGCTGTTTGTACCAAAAGGGCTGTTTTCGCCTTACTGGGGTCTGTAATTATTTGATCGTCCACATTAAAAGCACTTGCTTGGACTAAGCCCGTAGGAATTTCTTGGACACACCAAGCCAATATATCTCTAGGAGTTGCCTGTTCAAATTTTTCATTTAACTCAGCCAGTTCAGCTAAGTTCCATTTGGTTACGGGAATTGTAGGGGAATTGCTCATAAATTAATTTTTGGTATTTTCGTTTATAGATCTTACTATTCCGGGGGCAATAGCGACAACCAGAAAAAGACTTGCTTTTTGAGGAGCAACATAGTACACTTGTACCTATAGGTTCATCTTGGAGAAAGCAATACATGAAACGCCTACTACGTACAATTAGAGCTTTTTGGCATCGATATTTGGTAGCTCAGGGGATGACGAGAAAATCTAAGCGCCCTCAACCTACTCCTTTGTTTTTACCCAGTGCTATCCCGATCGAAGAACTCCAGCAGGGATGCTCTCAAGGGCTAGGACGTATGGCACTACAGGCAGAAAGGGTAAATCAACTTTCTAGACAATTAGAAATCGCCATGACAGAGATGAAAGTATTGGCCACGGAAGTTAACCGAGACTGGCGGGCGATTCAATTTCTGACTACCCCTAATAAAATCCCGGAAAATATCTGCCATTATCAAGTCCGGGAAATTCCTTACATTCAACGTCATCGGCAGGGCACTTTCACTATTACTTCCCGCCCCCTAGACCTATTCCAAGCAGAACGAGAAGCGGCCTCGATCGCTCAAACCCTCCGCCATCGGCATCGTCGTAAGTTAAAAGTAGCAAAAGGATAATCTAGTTAAGAAAAAGATCAGAAATTGCAGGTGTTATGGCAAGCACACTACACTTAAGGTATGCAAAGCTACTTAACCGCAATTTGTGGTGAAATAAAATGTTCTTAAATGTACTTCATGCCTTAGAAATTGGCATAACAGAAACTCTTTTAAAACTATCGATACTAATTTTGCTGGTGCTAGGGGTAGGTTTTTTTGTTGCGGCAGAACTCTCCCTAGTGGCAGCTTCTCGTGACAAAATCTCCAGTTGGACTAAGCAAACAACAGACCCCAGTAAGGCTAAAACAGCCCTTTTGGTGCAAACAGCCCAGAATAATTTACAACATTATTTTTCTATTACCCAAACGGGGACTACGGCGGGGAGCCTACTTCTAGGTTGGTTAGGAGAAGGAGCCACGGTACATTGGATTGAGCCTTGGATTGGCTGGCTACCCTTGGGTAAATTACCTGTGCATATTACAGCCCATGCGATCGCTATAGCCTCAGCATTTTTCTTAATTACTTATGTAGAAATTCTCCTCGGTGAATTAGTTCCCAAGGTATTAGCTGCTAATGCTCCCGAAGAAACAGCCCTCTTATTAATCCAGCCCCTACGCATGTGTGATTGGCTCCTTTCTCCGTTTCTCTTCCTGCTGAACAGCAATGTCCGCTTCCTCACGGGACGGTTGATCCGGAAAGCGCCCCCGGTAGACTCATCTAATTCTCAGGCTTCAGGAGATGCAGGCCTAGAAGTTTTCACTGTAGCTGTTTCTAAGCTAGTTCAACCAAAATAGCCGGGAGGGATCTATTACAGCAATTTGTGTTTATAGGAGTGGAAAGAAAAACCCGCCAAATCTCTGCCCTAAGGTGCCGCTACCCTAGAACTAATGGAGACTTGAAGTTAACATGGGGGCTTTACGTTCCTAATAGTTTTCTTGTGCTTTTAGGGGAATGTGGATCACAAATTCAGTTCCCTGCCCCGGTTGGGAAATGCATTCTAGGGTTCCTTCGTGGCGATCGGTAACAATTTGGTAACTAATCGCTAGACCCATCCCTGTACCTTTGCCGACACCCTTAGTGGTAAAAAAGGGATCAAATATTCTCTGGCGGACTTTTTCGGGTATTCCTATCCCATTATCTTTAATGCAAATCCTGACTTGATCAGAATTAATTAGTTCTGTAGAGATATGGATAGTATTGGAATGTTGGCGATTTTCTTCCTTTATTCGCTTCTGATCAGCCTCTTCCATAGCATCTAGGGCATTGCTGAGAATATTCATAAATACTTGATTGAGTTGTCCAGCATAACAATCCACCGGAGGAAGCTGGGCATAGTCTTTAGAAATTACTACCTCTGGTCGATCGCTTGTGGCTTTGATCCGGCTTTGCAAAATCATTAAGGTACTTTCAATTCCTTCGTGGATATCCACATCCTTCATTTCGGCTTCATCCATGCGGGAGAAGTTGCGAAGAGAAGAAACAATAGCTTTGATGCGATCGGCTCCCATTTTCATAGAACCAATCATCTTCGGTAAATCTCCCAAGAGAAATTCTAAATCTATCTCTTCAATCTCCTCTTGGATTGCCGCCACGGGCTGGGGATAAAACTGTTGATAAAGCTCTAATAGGTGCAACAGATTATCAGTATATTCATTAACATACGTCAAATTGCCGTAGATAAAATTCACGGGATTATTAATTTCATGGGCTACACCTGCCACTAACTGCCCCAAGCTAGACATTTTCTCAGTTTGGATCATCCGTGCCTGAGTACTGCCTAATTCTTGGAGTGCCTGTTCTAATTCTTGGGCTTGATTTTCTGCCTTGAAGGTGGCGGCTTGGCTTTGGGAATAGAGTTCTCCTTGGTTGATCGCAATGATCAGTTGATCCCGTACGGAGGTTAATAGCTCTACTTCACTCTCGCTCCATTGATGAGGCTTCTGGAACTGGATTATCGATAAAAATCCTAATTTACCTGATTGAGTTTTTATCGGTAGACTAATGACTGCCCGATAGCCTGCTTTTAATAGAGATTCCCGTAGTTCTCCCTCTGGCAGCTTAGTCACATCATTAGCAAAAATCATCTCTTGGTTTTGAATGATCTGTACCGAGGGTTCTTGGGGATCTACAGGATAAATTCCTAGGGAACTTGGAAGAAAATCCCGTTTTGCTTCCTTGTAGATATGCCAACTAGAGGGCTGACTGCTGTACCAAGCTGAGATACAAGAGTCCACATCTAACAGGGCATAAATTGCTTGGACTGCGGTTTGTAGAATGATATCTAATTCCAAGGAGTTACGGATCTGAGTGCCTATTTGATTAATTAAGGCTTCTTGATGGACTCGCTCTTGGAGTTTTGCTTCGGCGAGTTTGCGATCGCTAATATCTTCAATAACTTCGATAATATATTTGGCATTTCCCTGCTGATCACAAACTAGCGATATGGAGACATTACTCCAAACCAAAACCCCGTCCGATCGCACAAATCTTTTCTCTAGGGAATAACAGTTAATTTCCCCAGACACCAATCTATGTCTAGATTGTACCTTGATCGGAATATCTTCTGGGTAAGTAATATCCACAACCCCTTTGTGCAATAACTCTGACTTCCCATAGCCGACAATTTGGCAAAATCCCTCATTAACATCCAAAAAATTCCATTCCAGATCCACTAAGGCAATACCTACGGCTGCTTGTTCAAAAACACCCCGGAATAGAGCCTCCTGCTGCCGCAAAGCACCTTCAATTTCCTTCTGAGCCGAAATATCTGTGGTAATTCCTACTATCCCCATCATTTGCCCATGATCATCTTTAATAGGAAAAGCCCGAATAAATGTCTGGAGGATCTGCCCTTGACGATTCTTCTGCTCTACTTCCCCGATCCAACTATGCCCTGCTGTGATAGTACTAATAATGTCTCGGGCAGCATCTAGATCGATAAAAGCGGCAGAAATTCCCCCCGCATCCCTAAATTCCTCTGGTGTCGCATAGCCATAGAGGTCTGTAAAAGCCTGATTTTGGTAAATATGCACCCCCTGAAGATCAG
>JANMHD010000293.1:0-1745 GCA_031374985.1 Coleofasciculaceae cyanobacterium OTE_70_metabat_329
AGGAATAATGAAACTATAATTATAAAAATTTCCCAGTGGGATTCAGTTCCAGCTTTTGCATAGCTAAAATCTGCTCCTTCTAGGTAAGCACCAGTAAAATTTGGCCCCCGCATATCAGCCCCACTAAAATCCGCCCCCGCAAGATTCTGTCCCTTAAAAGAGCGCCCCCGGAGATTTTGACCAGAAAAGTTTTGCGGTGTAGTCATCTTGGCGCTCTCCCTCCCATCCCAATTTTGCCCAATATAACCCAAATTCCCTCACAAATTACCATCTCATCCTCCGAAATGGTCAAAAACAACAATTTACCCCAGCGCCCCGATTAGAGCTTGCATTCTTGGAGATACTACCTGAGAATGGTACAGAAATATTTGGATCAAATTAATATTAGAGAAATGCTAGGCTTTTAAGATGACAACTCGGAGAATCTCCTATGCCTTCCACTGCTCAAGAAATTTATAACGAAATTATTCAAGCTTTATCCCCCCATGAACAACTCCGCTTGGCAACATTAATTATGAACAAACTCGTTCAACAAAATTTGCCTATAATTGACCAGAAAGATTACTGGACTGAACAAGATCAAGCCGATGTTGTTGATTTTTCCTTAGCATACGCAGCATCTATCTTCCCAGAAGAGGAGGCTGTTTAATGTCGTTATTATTAAGGTTTCTCTACTTTTGAGGCGATTGCAGAGCTAAGTCTGGTGAAATGTTTGGGGTTGAGAGTTAACAGAATATCAGCTTGAGCTTTGAGGGCAGTCTGGGCGATCAAGGCATCAAAAATTCCACCACCGGGAAGTTTATTTTGCACCATAAGATTGATCGCAGCCTCATAGTCTTCATCGGTAAGTGGGACTCTCTCAAAGTTTTGTAGATTACTATAGATAAGTTCTTGAGCAAGAATAGGAGTAATTTTAGTTTGAGGGATGCGAGTTAGGGTGGAATAGAGTTCTGCTAAGGTATGAACAGAGATTAATCCATGAGTCTGTTGGATTTGAGCTTTTTGGAGTAGAGGTAAACAAGTCAAATGTCGGCTATGTCCAGATAAAATAGCAGCTACAAGAATGGAAGTATCAAAAAGAATTCTCATGCATTAAATTGGCTCTGAATGCGCTCTTCCCGTAGGTCTTCCATCAAGGTTTCAAGGTCGCCAAGGGGCGGGGTTTCTAGTACTAAAGTAGTTCCGTGGCGATAAATCTTAGGTTCTTGTCCTACTGGTTGCAAAATGATACAACCATTACTGACCTCAAGATTGAAAGATTGTTGAGCTGTAAATCCTAACTGTTGGCGGATTTCTAAGGGAATTTCCAGTCGTCCAGTATCATCGATGGTAATGGCGGTCATGGGGATTGCTCCGGGCTAGGGTAATGATTTTTTTAAGGATGTACCGAGTAGAAACCCAGCACATCCTTTTGTCTTTAAGGCTGCCCCGAAACCTAGAGGTTAAAAATTAACCTAGAAGTTCCTTAGCCTTGGAAACCACATTTTCTACAGTGTAGCCATAAGCCTTGAGGATCACATCACCAGGCGCCGAAGCACCAAAGCCGTCGATCGCAATCATCGCTCCTTCACTGCCCATATACTTGTGCCAGCCAAAATCAGAAGCTGCTTCCACCACTAGGCGCTTAGTAATTGCCTTGGGTAGAACAGATTCTTTATAAGCTGCATCCTGCTCTTCAAAGAGTTCCCAACAAGGTAGAGACACCACACGGACTTTCTTACCCGCAGTAGTGAGTTCTTTGGCTG
>JANMHD010000294.1:0-4925 GCA_031374985.1 Coleofasciculaceae cyanobacterium OTE_70_metabat_329
AAATCGGCATGGCTCAGGTCTGCCCCTTGAAGATTGATCTTAATTAACTTTGCTCCCCGGAGGTTTGCTCCCCGGAGATTCACGCCCTGAAGATTTGCCCCCCGGAGATTAATCTGCTCAAGATCAGCACCACTGAGATCAGGGATAATTTCTGGGAATTGAGTACGCCAGTTCCGCCAGGTTAAAGCTCCGGATCTGAGCAGGATGAGATGTTCAGGATTTGCCATAACCTTACCTACTCCTTTTTCGTATCCGTAGGGTGTTCTCGTCCTTGAATGCTCTCTAGGGCTGCGATCGATGCTCTATAACTTGCCATAATATCCTGCTCTTCGCCCCCCAAATACATCCTGCCAAAACTCCCAAAGGCTTGAATTTCTAGAATATTAATTCGGGCAGATTTCTCAGCTTCATTGGCAGCAAGGGCAGCATAGGCAGCAGGTTCTACTTCTAGAACATAGAGAGTTTGCCCCGCCACGATCATATTTCCTCGGCGGGATCTATTAATTAACTGGGCATGGTGGGGATCAATATTGCGAATAATTTGACTGGAAACAATTCGGGGTTTGAGACACTGTTGGACAGTAACACCGATCGTATCTAAGATTGCCTGCCCCGCCATTTTGGTGTCCCCTTGATTTCGGGAATGAATTTCTAGGGAGCCGTAGAGTCGTTCCACTACTTGTAATCCGGGACGGACGATCGTCGCTTTCAGAGCCACATCGGTAATCCGGTTAATCTCAATACCGGGGGAAATTTCAATCCACAAGGAAGCATCACCGGGCAAGGGCAGAAATCCTTGCATCACTGTCCCTAGGAAAGCTGCGTGCTGGGGCTGCAAACTATCAAGGTATACATAACTACGGAGGTCTATCAATATCGTGTCTGCCAGTAAAATCTAATAAAAATTTAAATAATGTAGCTAAAAATTCCCAAGACCTATCAAAATTCTATTATCTCTTAGAGGTGTAAGGCTTTGCGCACCTATCCCTAATACGTCAATAGCAAAATTTGGATAAACCCTAGTTTAACTGCCTGTTCTAGATTACCCTAGGCAGAGTGCTAGAAGCAAGGATTTCTAGCTATTCGAGATCAGAACTAATCTGTGGTAGGATGCAAACAAATTTTCTAATCTCATCACAATTTTCAACTTTTACCTAACCTAGAACTTCTATGGATTTAAAGCCCCTGATTCGTGAAATTCCCGACTTCCCCATTCCCGGTATTAACTTTAAGGATATTACGACTCTATTGCGGGATCCTCAAGGATTGACCTCGGCGATCGATCAACTAGCCGAACAAATCCAAGCAAACAATATTAACCCGGAATATATTGTGGGTATAGAATCTAGGGGATTTATTTTTGGAGCACCTTTGGCTTATAAACTAGGTTTGGGTTTTGTATTAGTACGGAAACCAAAAAAACTCCCTGCCCCAGTCCATGCCATAGAATATGCCCTGGAGTATGGAACCGATCGCCTAGAAATCCATCAAGATGCCCTGCCAGTAGGCAGCCGAGCCATAATTATTGATGATTTGTTGGCAACAGGCGGTACAGCAACGGCAACGGGGGAACTAATCCAAAAAACAGGAGCAGTGTTAGCAGGTTTTGGCTTTATCATTGAGCTAACCGATTTGCCCGGCAGGAAGCACTTACCAGATGTCCCCATAATTAGTTTGGTAAAATACTAGGGTTTGTTCAGTGAGCAAGTTATTGGTTAGAATCTAAGACCCCCTAAATCCCCTTACCCTACGGGAAGGCAAAGCCTACAATGGGGACTTTGGGGAGATTCTCCCCCCCCTTTTTAAGGGGGGCTAGGGGGGATCAAAATAGCAGCAAACAAGAGATTCCTCAAAATTCCTAGCCTTAAAATATCTCCCATGATTGAAGACTCTGTAGATAAACGTAAGCATAGTTTTAATACGATAGTTGGTACAGCTAGGGCGATCGTCACTAGCGAGACTTTTCTGTATATTCTCAAGCGGACTTTGCAAGCCTTACTTACCCTATTACTTGCCTCGGCTTTGAGCTTTGCCATTATGCAATTATCGCCGGGAAATTATCTTGATACTTTGCGGCAGAATCCAAAAATATCTCCCGAACGCATTGATGAACTGAGAAAGCAATTCGGCTTAGATAAACCAGATTATGTCCAGTATTTTCTTTGGTTAGGTAACGTGATCACCAAGGGAGATTTTGGGACTAGTTTTGTGTATTTTCGTCCCGTATCTTCCCTGCTCTGGGAGAGAGTTCCGGCAACTCTATTACTAGCTGTAGCTTCTATCATTGTAACCTGGGCGGTGGCAATTCCTTTAGGAGTTATAGCAGCAGTAAATCAAAACAAATGGGGCGATCGCTTCCTCCAAATCTTTAGTTATGCCGGTCAAGGTTTTCCTAGTTTCATCACTGCTTTAGCCCTACTAATCTTTGCTCAGAATACCTCACCTCTATTTCCAGTTGGGGGTATGACAAGTATTAACCATCAAGACTTAACTTGGTTAGGAAAAATTCTTGATATTGGTTGGCACATGATCCTGCCGACTTTAGCTTTAAGTATTACCAGTTTTGCCGGATTGCAGCGCCTAACTAGAGGAGAATTATTAGATGTTCTCCGTCAAGATTATATTCAAACTGCCAGAGCTAAGGGTTTACCAGAAAATAAAGTAATTTATATTCATGCCCTCCGTAATGCCATTAATCCGTTAGTAACTCTCCTAGGTTTTGAGTTTGCTAGTTTATTAGGTGGAGCTTTTATTGCCGAAACTTTTTTTAATTGGCCGGGTCTAGGGAGATTAATCCTCCAAGCTGTAAATGCGAAGGATATTTATCTGGTGATGGCAAGTCTAATTATGGGTTCTGTAATGCTAATTGTGGGCAATCTCCTTTCGGATTTATTATTAAAATTCATTGATCCTAGAATTAAATTAGAAGATTTACAATAAATATGAAAAAAAATATAGTTAATTTTATGCTCCTGTTGAGTTTATTGGTTGGGGGAATTTCCCTAGCTTTTGTGCCTGGGGTTATGGCACAAAGTAGGCCTCAAACTCCTAGTGCAGCCTCATCACCTAACAACTGTGGCAGTATGTTTGTCCGGGAGTCTTTTCAAACCAATGGCTATCGGGTTGATATTTGTCAAAACCAAAGCCAAATATTTTTGATTGCCAAAGACCTAAATAATCCTAGGGAAACTTTTAGAAGTAATGCTAGAAATCGGGGTAATAGTTCCTATGTTGCCCACGGCCAGAATGGGGTATCTTATTTTGTTGATTTATTCGGACTGACTGTCCAGATAAACGGCAGAACAATAGTCCAAGAGCCGATTATAAGGACTAATTAATTCTAAAAATCTTCTCTAGTAATCTGCTGGGGGATAACCAAAAATCACCCTAATTTCTATTAACCTTGGTTACTAGGGAGAATTTCGACAATGCCTCGATCGCCATCTAAGCGTACCTTTTGACCTGATCGCAACAACTGTATCGCATTATGGACATCCATCACCGCTGGGATCCGGTATTCCCTCGCAATAATTGCCCCGTGGGATAATCTACCCCCTACTTCGGCGATAATTCCCCCAGCCTGAGAGAGGGCGATCGACCACCCAGAATCTGTATAAGGAACCACCAGAATCGTATCTTTATCAATATCTTGGGCATCTTGCAGCCGCCGCACAATTCTAATAGTCCCAATTTTCTGCCCCGAACTAGCCGCAATTCCTTGGAGGTATTTCCCTGCGATCGTCACCGGAGAATTGTCTAGGAAAGGAGTATTTCCAAAAACTAAAAGGGGAATATTAGTTAAGGTTTTATTAGCTTGGAACTGGAGTTTTCTCTGGTTAATTAGTTGATTGAGATTGGGTAGTAAAGTTGAGTTGGGCTGGGTAATTAGTTCTTGAATTTCTCCAAACTCTAAGTAAAATATATCGCCCGCTTCGGTTAGTAAGCCAGAAGTCAGCCATTGCTGTTCTAGTTGGATAAATTTATAACGAAGCTGTGCCAAAAGTTGACTATAAATAGAAGTGACTTTGCCCTTAAGATGTAATCTTTGCTGAACTTTTTGATGTTGCCAAGAATAGCTTTTATTTGTTTTTCTTGATAGATTAGATGATATTTGATATGGTTGATCAGTTGCTAGTTGCGCTGATGGTGGATTATTAGGAACTTGGAGAAACTGCTGAAACATTTTCTGTAGATGTTGAGAGTCTTCTTGCCAAGTGGGAACCGCAATATCTGTGCCGACTTCACTGAGGTAGCGATAAGTTTGGAGCCATTGGTTAAATTCTTGGAAAACCTTCTGGCCGATGGGGTTTTGTTCTAAATAGGCAAATAATTTTTCTGGGGTAGAAGAGATAATTTCGGGCGGTAGTTGATCTCTGGCTTGATCGGCAATTATAGAGAGCGATCGCCCCGCCGCAATCTCTGGAGTACTACTATTATCCAAAGCTCCCTCTGGGATTTTGTAGATGCCCTGTCTAATAGCAAAACTCAAAGGAGTAAAAATACTATAGTAAGTAGCTTTTTTGAGAATGGTTAGAATTTCTGTAATTCCCTCTAAAATCACTCTTGATTCTTCCGGGATATCGCTAACAACTCTACTTCCTAATTTATCTAAAATAGGTGCAAAATATAACCGATAATCTTGATTAAAATCTTTTTCTAAACTTAATTCTCTTTGGAGTAATCGCAGCAATCCGGGAATGTTTTGCAGAGTAGAAAGTAGGGGCGGCTTGCTAAATTTTGCACCCCTAGTAAGGAATTCTAAACTCTCTGATGGTAAGCCCATTCTCAGAAATATCTGCCCCAACAAAGTAGCATTAAAATAGGCGTAGGCATTATGTAGAGTTGCCGTTTCTGTAAAGTCTAAATCAGTAGCTTTGTCACCAAGGACGATCGTAAAAATTTCTCCCCAAACTCCACAGGTCAAG
>JANMHD010000306.1:0-7148 GCA_031374985.1 Coleofasciculaceae cyanobacterium OTE_70_metabat_329
AGAGCATTACCACGAGGTAAAACTTCTTCAGGAAACTCAAAATTCTCATGAGGCTGATCCTGAGGAGCCATCCAAGCCCGGATACCTTCATTCAGGAGAATATTCTTGGTGTAGAATGTCTCAAATTCAGGGTCTTCCGCAGCCCGGATTTCTTGAGAAACAAAATCATAAGCTCTGAGGTTCAAAGCTAGACCCACAATTCCTACACTGCTCATCCACAATCCAGTGACTGGTACAAACAACATGAAGAAGTGCAACCAACGCTTGTTAGAAAAAGCAATCCCAAAGATTTGAGACCAGTAACGGTTCGCTGTCACCATGGAGTACGTTTCTTCTGCTTGGGTCGGATTAAAGGCTCCAAAGGTATTTGCTTTGTCGCCATCTTGGAACAGAGTATTTTCTACAGTCGCTCCATGAATCGCACAGAGTAAAGCTCCGCCGAGAATCCCCGCTACTCCCATCATGTGGAAAGGGTTGAGAGTCCAGTTGTGGAAACCTTGGAAGAATAGAAGGAAACGGAAGATCGCTGCTACTCCAAAACTAGGAGCAAAGAACCAACCTGATTGTCCTAGGGGATAAAGTAAAAATACGCTAACAAAGACAGCGATCGGTCCACTGAAAGCTAGAGCATTGTAAGGACGGATATTAATTAAACGAGCGATCTCGAATTGACGAAGCATGAAACCAATTAGACCAAAAGCTCCGTGGAGAGCAACAAAAGGCCATAGTCCACCGAGTTGAATCCAGCGAGCGAAGTCCCAGTTAGCTTCAGGACCCCAGAGGAACAAGAGGGAATGTCCCATGGTATTACCGGGGGTACTAACAGCTACAGTCAAAAAGTTGCATCCTTCTAGGTAGCTGGAAGCTAGACCGTGGGTATACCAACTGGTGGCGAAGGTGGTGCCGGTGAGCCATCCGCCTAGAGCTAGGTAAGCGCAAGGGAATAGGAGAATTCCACTCCAGCCGACGAACACGAATCTGTCGCGTTTCAGCCAGTCGTCTAAAACATCAAACCATCCCCGCTGGGGGGCGCGGCCGACTGCTATTGTCATAATATAATTCCTCTCACCTTGGTAGGTAATTGTTGGTGTATGGTCGCCGATTCTGAGAAAAATATAAACTTTTCTTCAGATTACCAGTTATAGTTAGTTTTTTTACCCCAGAATCTGAGAATAAAAGACTAGCTGATTATACTGAGTTATATTGGCTAGGATTTACTTAATGTTTCTTAAACTATCACAAATTTTATATCTTGGCATGACTTCAGCAGGAAAAACCTGCCAAAGAACGTGATACAGATATAATAATACTGAAAATTCATAATTTTAACAAAACAACACATTAAGAAATTTTGGAGTCTTACTCCTCTAACGTAAAGTTTTATGACTAACCCAATAACTGCAACGGAATCTACTGAATCTTTGGTTTTACGCCAATCTATCCTTGGCTCCCGCCGCTTTAGTAACTACTGGTGGGCGGCGATCGTCTCCCTAGGCGGAACGGGATTTCTCTTGGCAGGAATTTCTAGCTATCTCCGGGTTAATCTCCTGCCTTTTAGTAATGCGACTCAATTAATATTTCTGCCCCAAGGGATTGCTCTATGCTTTTATGGCGTAGCTGGGGTACTCCTAGCTACCTATCTCTGGCTAGTTATTACTTGGGATGTGGGGGGTGGCTACAATGAATTTAGCCGAAAAAATGGCGATATCACTATCTTTCGTTGGGGTTATCCAGGCAAGAACCGGAAAATTGAACTCAAGTGCAAAACTACTGAGGTGCAGTCTGTACGGGTAGAAATTAAAGATGGCTTAAACCCGAAGCGGGCGATTTACCTGAGAATCAAGGGAAAGCGAGATATCCCTCTCACCAGAGTAGGTGTACCCATGTCCTTGACAGAGTTAGAAAATCAAGGGGCGGAACTAGCAAAGTTTCTTGAGGTTCCCTTAGAAGGTTTATAGAATATTTTTCTGAAAGGAGTCACTATGCAGAATTTCGAAAATAATGTTGTTAATAGCCATCACCGACGGTGGTTAGCTTTATTAACAGCTACCCTAATGGCTACAGTTGTCTTTATCAATGGCTGTGCCAGTGGAGCTACCAGTGGTGCTAATAACCAACAGCCTGTTACCTCAAACACGACTAGCCCCACGCTATCTTCTACCCCAACAGCTATAGCCCAGCCAGCTAAATCTACTCCTCCTGCTACGGGGACAAATCCTAGTCAACCCAGTCCAACCCAAGGAACTGCTGGGAGTGGAGCAAGATTAGAGGGCAAAGCTACAGTAGTGCTGCAAGTTAAAGGGGCAGTAATTACGATCGAGCTAGATGGCACAAATGCTCCCTTAACAGCGGGTAATTTTCTAGACCTTGTCCAAAAAGGGATCTATGATGGCTTAGTTTTTCATCGAGTAGTCCGAGAACCTCAGCCTTTTGTAGTTCAAGGCGGCGATCCTCAAGGTAAAAATCCCAATTTTCCTATTAGTTCTTTAGGTACAGGAGGCTTTATTGACCCCGGCACTGGTCGTCCTCGGAATATTCCCCTAGAAATCAAGCCTAGAGATGCAACAGAACCCCTCTATAGTCAAACCTTTCCCCAAGCAAGGGTGACGGTTCCCCCGGTTCTCCAGCACACCCGTGGAGCAGTAGCCATGGCTCGATCGCAATCCCCTGATTCTGCTTCTTCCCAGTTTTATATTGCCCTCGCAGATTTACCTTTCTTGGATGGTAGCTATGCTGTATTTGGCTATGTGACTAGTGGAATGGATGTGGTAGATCAAATTCGGCAGGGCGATCGGATTGACTCTGCCAAGATTACCCAAGGTCTGGAAAATCTCAAGTAGAAAATCTGAAAATTAATAGAAGTTAAGTTTTCTAGCCCTCGCTAAAATTACTGATTGATCTCTGTTGCTTTGTAGGATATTTGTATAGGTGTAGAGGAAGTTAATTATTCACCTCTGAGGATTCAGGTATCTTGAACATGGATTTACAATCCCACCGTTTCTTGTCCTATTTTGAGCCACTCCAAAGGTCACAGCTTACTGAACTAGTGACCTTGGAGACATTCTTGGAACAAAAAATAATTTTTGAAGAGGGGGAAATTCCTGATTTTCTCTACCTTGTTTTAGCTGGCAAGGTAATTTTTAGCAAGCGGACTCCCTTCAGAGGTCATCAGGAGGTAGCTTTAGCAGAGGTTAATGATTTCTTTGGTGAATTTGGAGTATTGGATGGGCAACCCCGGAGTACTAGGGCGACTGCCAGTGCTGGAACAATTTTGGCAAAAATTCCTCGCGATCGCCTCATGGAAATTTTGGATAGTGTCAACGGTAAGGTAGTTTTAGACCTATTCCGGCATATTGTCCAGCATCTAAGATTTACGACTGATCGCTATGTAAATCAAATTGTTCACAAGGAAAAAATGTCCCTTGTAGGGGAAATGGTGAATACTATCATCCATGATTTCCGTAGCCCCTTTACCGGGATTCAACTCTCCAGTGCGATGGTTAAGGAAATGTATCCTGAAGATGAAGAGTTACAGGAATGGTGTGATTTAATTCAAGCTCAGATTGCCCGGATGCTAGATATGGCAGATGAGGTTTTAGCTTTTGCTAAGGGTAATGCCCGCTTGGAAAAACAACCCATCGGGGTTCTAAATTTGATCGAGCACTATCAAAAACTTAATGCTATTTATCTTAGTTCTGCTCAAGTAGAGCTAGTTATTACGGGGGATAATCCCACGATTAGGGTGGATGAAAATAAACTTCTACGAGTATTACAGAATTTAATTGGGAATGCGGTAGAAGCAGTGGGAAATAATTCCCAAGGCAAAATTGAAATTAAGATTCAAACTCTAACTAAGCAGGTAGAAATTCAAATTAAAGATAACGGTCCCGGTATTCCCTTGCATTTACAGGCTAATTTATTTGATCCCTTTGTTACTTTTGGCAAGCGGGGCGGTACAGGGCTAGGGACAGCGATCGCTAAATCTATCATTGATGCCCACAATGGAGAAATTTCTTTTATTTCTGCTCTCAACCAAGGTACGACTTTCAAAATTCTGCTGCCCCTAGACCCATCGCCCTCTTAATTTTTCCCAAAAGTTAGGGCTTTGCCCCGGATATCAAGATTAAGTTTGCCATGATTGAATACTATTTCTCCTCCTACGATCGTTACCTTAGCCCAGCCAGTTAAGCTCCAACCTTCAAAAGGACTCCAACCACATTTGGTCTGCAATTCTTCCCGCAAGACTGGATGATAGTTTTCTAAATCCACCAGCACCAAATCCGCATCATAACCAACCTCAATTTTGCCCTTATGAGGAATGCCATAACCCTGAGCTACCGCCGCAGACATCCAGTGAGAAACTTGAGCTACAGTGCATTTACCCTGTTTAGCTTGGGTCAGCATCACTGCCAGACTAGTTTCCACTCCCGGCATCCCTGAGGGGGAGTTGGGGTATTCCTTAGCTTTTTCTTCGAGAGTATGGGGGGCATGGTCGGTAGCGATGAAATCTATTACCCCATCCCGGAGGGCTTGCCAGAGAATTTCATTATCTTGGGGCGATCGTAAGGGCGGATTCATCTGGGCAAAAGTTCCAATTTCAGCATAGGCATTAGTATTCAGAACTAAATGTTGAGGAGTAACTTCTGCCGTCACCAAAGCAGGTTTATCTTGCCGCAGGAGTTCGGCTTCTTCCCCCGTGGAAAGGTGGAGAATATGCAAACGGCGTTGATATTTTTTGGATAATCTTAAAGCTAACTGAGTAGCTTCGAGGGCAGCTTGATTATCTTGAATTTGCGAATGGATCGCCGGATCAGTAATACCTACAAATTCTTGACGACGTTGGTTAATCCGGGCTTGATTTTCCGCATGGACAGCAATTAATCTGGTTCCCTTTGCAAAAATTGCCTCTAGGGCTACCTCATCATCCATCAGTAGTTGCCCATGCATAGAACCCATAAAAACCTTAATCCCACACACTGGATTAGCTGTTAATAGGTCTGGTAAGCCTTCTGGAGTCGCACCAATGAAAAAGCCATAGTTAACCAAAGATTTCTCAGCAGCCCGTTGCAATTTATCATCTAAGGCAGCTTGGGTAGTTGTCAGGGGGCGAGTATTGGGCATTTCTAAAAATGAAGTCACTCCACCCCTAGCACAGGCACAACTGGCGGTAAATAGATCTTCCTTATATTCCAAGCCGGGTTCCCGAAAATGTACTTGGGGATCAATTACTCCGGGCAACAAAGTTAAACCCTTTGCGTCTACCAATTGAGTATGATGTGGCGTGGTAGTAATCTGGGGATCAATCTGGATAATTTTCCCATTGCTGCACAGTACATCTCCTTGGAATAATTCCCCATTAGGTAATAAAATTTCTGCTTGCTTGATAAGTAAGTAATCTTGGGTATCCATGCTTAATTTCTCCTAATTCGGACTAAATACAGTAAGTTCGTACTAAACACTATAGTTAATAACTAACTCTAAAAATCAAGTTCAGGTTAATCTCTACTGAATTCACGAATAATTCTGGGTAGACAGACTAGAATGCTAGACATGACTACTTTTTTGTAGTGTCAATATAACTAATAATCAGCGTGAAAAATCGAGAATCTCCGTCAAAACCACCCCAAAGTGCTAAAGGCTATGTGCTAGAAGCTGTGGAAATTTTAGTAATTGCTGTGGCGATCGCCTTCGGTATTCGGACTTTTGTTGCCGAAGCTCGCTATATTCCCTCTGGTTCTATGCTCCCTACGTTAAAGATTGATGATCGCCTAATGGTAGAAAAGCTTACCTATCACTTCCGGACTCCAGAGCGGGGAGATATTGTGGTGTTTAATCCGACCGATCGTTTAATTGAGCAAAACTTCCGGGATGCCTTTATCAAAAGAGTAGTTGGCACGCCGGGAGATAAGATAGAAGTCAAGGAAAGCAGGGTTTTTGTCAACGATCAACCCTTAGCGGAAGATTATATTCTAGAACCTCCCAGTCGGAACTCCCCCCCAACTATTGTGCCTCCTAATCAATATTTTGTCATGGGAGATAATCGCAATAGTAGCTACGATAGTCGGTTCTGGGGAACTGTCCCCCGCGATCGCATTATCGGCAAAGCCGCCTTTAGATTTTGGCCTCTCAACTGTTTAGGAGAAATCAAGGACTGCCCAGCCAAGTAAATCAGTAAACAGTTACCAGTTATAAGCTATGACAAATTGCAATCTTGTAAACTACAACCTTGATCAACCTTGATCTTCAAGTCTCCCTTTTTTCTAGCGTAGCGGCACGTTAGTGCGGAGCTTAAAGCCCTAAAGCCCTCCGGTCATACCAGAAACGGGCATACAAGAAAAGACGGTTTTTCTTGCCAATTATCTGAACACAAACTGCTGTAGGGTCACAAAGATATTAATCACTATCCACTGATTATTGGCTCTCCTCGATCGATAATTTCAATATCCCACTGTCCCCTGCGTTCTGCTTCAAAAGCCACAAACCTGCCATTGCCGCTAATGGTGGGATGGCGGGCCGGGGCGAGAATATTTTGGGAAACTCGATCAATCTCGAAATTTAAGCGATCGTACACCAGCACCTCTGGTCGGCCAAACTGTTCAGAAATATAGACAATAAAACGCCCATCCCCACTAATATCAGGTTGGTCTTGGATACTATTAGGCTGATTTACTCCCGGTAGATTAACTAAGGTTTGTCCCGGCACATCGTAGAGATACACACTCCGCTTATTTTGGCGATCGCTACTAAATACCAATAATTTCCCATCAAAAGAATAGCGGGGTTCACTATCCGCCACCAGACTATTTAAGGTTGCCCCCAACAACTGGGGGGGTGGAGTCATTATTAATGGTTCATTACAAGCCGTGAGTCCCCATAGCAACCAGGGGACTACTAAGAACATAACCAGTAATCTAGAGATTATCTGACCCCTACTACTTAATTCCTGTTTCTTTTGTTGGTAAAAGACAACAATTGACATTATCTAAACAAACCTTTCCCCATACCAAAGCCCAACGCACCAAAGATACCCGATTATCAGTTCTAGTCTTGCTCAGAATATTACTAATGTGGTTGTCTACAGTACGTTTTTTGATTTCTAGTCGATCGGCAATCTGCTGATTAGTCAAACCTTCAGCAATTAGATTTAC
>JANMHD010000393.1:0-3167 GCA_031374985.1 Coleofasciculaceae cyanobacterium OTE_70_metabat_329
GTTACAAGCACGCCAAAATCCGTGGAGTTGATACAATTCTTCAGGAGTAAGTACATTCATAAGAATCACGATGCATATTTTAGTGCTGAATGTTGGATCAAGTAGCTTGAAATCGAGTTTGTATCAGTTAAGCTCACTACCTGCAGATCCAGTGGTGCCGTTATGGACGGGGCAAATCGATTGGCAATCTGATCATAAAATGGTAGTGAGAGCAAGAACTGTTGATGGTCGATCGATTCATATCGAGAACATTACAATAGATCGGGCGGCAGATCTCCACAGTCTATTAAATTCTCTTTGGCAGGGAGAGACTAAGGTAATAAGTAATATCACTGACATCGATATAGTAGGGCATCGGGTAGTCCATGGGGGGTCTAAGTATCACAAACCAGTATTGATTGATGAAGAAGTCCAAGCAGAAATCGATCGATTATCGGTATTTGCCCCCCTCCATAACCCCGGCAATCTAATGGGGATTCAGGCGATCGCCTCCTTAGCTCCTAACTTACCTCAAGTAGCTGTATTCGATACGGCTTTTTATGGGACGCTGCCAGAAGTATCCTATGTGTATCCCCTGCCCTACGATTGGTTAGCCCAAGGCATCAGAAAATATGGCTTTCATGGGATTAGCCATCAATACTGCGCCGAGCGAGCTGCAAAATTGTTAAACAGAGATCTCAAGGATTTACGCTTAATTAGCTGTCATTTGGGTAATGGTTGTTCTTTAGCTGCCATCAAAGCTGGAATTTGTATTGACACAACTATGGGCTTTACTCCTTTAGATGGCTTGATGATGGGGACTCGTTGTGGGTCGATCGATCCGGGAATTATCCTCCATCTGCTCAGGCAGGGAGAATACGAAGTTGAGGAACTAGATCATGTGTTAAATTCTGAGTCTGGTCTCTTGGGCATATCGGGAGTTTCTAACGATTTCCGGGAGATCGATCGGGCAATTAGTGCCGGGAACGATCGGGCAAAATTAGCTCGTGACCTTTATATTCATCTGCTTACTGCTAAAATTTCATCCCTATTGCCAGAGCTTGGGGGTCTTGATGTCTTAATTTTTACCGCGGGGGTGGGAGAAAATCATAGGGGCGTTCGGGCTGCTGTGGCCGAAAAATTAGCTTTTTTAGGTGTGGAAATGGATGCAGATTTGAATAATTTGTCTAAGTCCTCTGATCCCCCTGATCCGTCTAATAGTTCCGTTTTTACTATGGGCGATCAAGAGTTATCTACTATTAAATCTTCGGTGAAGTTAATGGTTGTGCATACTCAAGAAGAGTGGCAAATTGCCAGAATCTGCTACAAATTTTAGCTCGATCGCTCTCCAAGTACCCAAGAAACGTGAGTTCGGGATAAAAAATCCTCCTGATCCCATTTCACGAAAACCATAACCATTACCGCTGGCTGAGCGTAGTCGAAGCCAAAACTCCACCAGAAATCTTTAATCAATTATCTTCATTTATAGGGGAAATGTTCGCTTTGACCACTTCGACTACGCTCAGTACAAGTCCGCTCAGGGAAAGTCTCTAGGCTTAGGGTCAGAGCTTTTGCTTAACCCGAACTCCCATTACATAGATGAGGACTTTTCAGGCATCCTCTTAGGCATAGTTGACTTGTCTAATTTTTCTTGCTTGGGCGAAAGACTACGGAAATAGGCACTGCCGACGGTGAGTAAAAAGGTCAGGTAGGCGATCGCTTGCACCAGATAAAGATTTTGGGTATAACCAAACATGGCACTGAGGAGAATTCCCGGAAATTGATCTTCGGGTAAAATTTTTCCCGTATCCCAAATCCTTGCCCCTAAAATGCAGGAATGATTTTTGGCAAATTTCTCATAAAAGAAACACAACCCTGCCGAAGCTCGATTAGTTTGAGATAATGCTTGGATCACGGCATCAAAATGCCCTAGGGAAGAGACCACTAAACCGCTAATAATAAGCAATAGCAGTACTCCCATCACCTGAAAGAATCGCTTAATATTAATTCTTACTCCCCACTTAAACAACAAAGCCCCCACTCCCGTGGCAGCTGCTATTCCTCCCAAGGTTCCCAAACTAGCTGCCAAGCCCTGCTGAAATTTTGCCAAGATAAACAAGACAGACTCAAAGCCCTCCCGGAGGATAGCGAGGAGAACTAAACTAAATACCCCCCAACCAGCGTGGGAATCTTGTTTGAGGGCTTGGCTGACAAATCCTTCCAATTGGGATTTCAAGAGTTTTGATTGTTTGGTCATCCATAAAAGCATCCAACTCAGCATGACAATCGCAATTAGGCCAAATAGTCCTTCTAATAAGGGTTCAATCACCGCCGTATACTGGGGATAAGTATTGTTGAGGGCTTGGATTCCCCAATTAATTATCACTCCCAGCATCCCACTCAAGGCAATGCCCACCGTAATTCCTCCATAAACCCACCGATTCAGATGACTAGCATGGGCTTTCTGGAGACAAGCTAAGACAATTCCCACCACCAGGGCTGCTTCCACACCTTCCCGAAAGGTAATTACAAAAGTTGGTAGAGCTAAACTAAAGTCCATTACTTGCTTCCTCGATCGCTTTAATCATTTTTGTCACCTCTTCAGGGCTAGTAACTGCCTTAGCTGGAGCAATAGCGGTAGGCCAAGTAGGTTTTAATTTAGCAAGAGCCGGGGCGATCGCTTGGTGATTTTTGGCATAACTCTTCGCCATAGTTGGACTAATTTGCTCATACAAGGTACTGCCATAGATAACAAATCCACGGGAATCTTGGTACTCGACAATTTCTTTAATTTTGCCTTCAGCGATCGCCGCTCCATACTCCGAATTGGCGGTATCTAGCAAGCCATTAATTACAGGCAGGATAAATTTGGGGTCTTGGAGATCTGCGGCGGGAAGTTTAGCAATAGCTTTATCGATCGCTGCCATAGAAGTAGTAAATTCTGTAGCAATTTGCGGGACAATTTTACCCGCCTTGACTAAATCTTGAAGTTTTACTAAGGAAGTCTTAAACTCTGCTACTCCCCGTTCCTTTAACTGGTCTTCTACATCAGCATAGATTTCTTCCACCGGATGCCCAATGTGGGGTTCTGCTTGGTCTAATTTTTGGAGGTCTAGGAGTTCTTTGGCCACTAACAAATGCCCCTTCATCAAACCTAATTTCACCATATAATCTACATCTTTGGCTTT
>JANMHD010000447.1:0-1519 GCA_031374985.1 Coleofasciculaceae cyanobacterium OTE_70_metabat_329
TTATTGGATCGAGAGGAGATAGAATCTAGCCCAAATTGGATTCGCCGTCAAGATATTTTGAACTCAGCAAGGATAATTCAGGTTGTTTCATTAGAGGTTCCCTCTTTATTAGTTAGCTTAGAGCCATTGTTACCCCAAGAAGATGAGGATTAAATTTATTCTTATTTAATAACAGATTCAGTATTCTTTCTCAGTTGCTCAAGTTCAAGACGCTGCTGGGCAATCCATTCTTTTTCTGCTTCCCGTTGTTCTAGGTTTTTCTGATGAACTGCTTCCTGTTGTTCTAGTAAATTTTCATACATTGAAATTGCCCCTCCAATAACTTCATCAACCTGTTCTATCCTTTTACTAAATTCAGCAACGATGATCTCATCAATATTCTCGAAGGTTTTCTCCAAAGACTCTACAAACTGTTCACAACCTCTATCAAGTACTTGTTGTTTGATCGCAGTCTGCTTTCCTAAAATACCACCAACACCGTCACCCAATAATCCACCACCGAGCAAGCTACCTAGGACAGTCAATATAGGACCAGCAAGAATAAAAGCTGGCACAAGTACAGCAACCCCTAATGCTGCCATTCCTAAACTTCCAAGGTCGAAATCGCTAACACCAGAAGTTTGATCTCTATGGAATATCCAGTTAGAAGATTCGGAATTTTTAAATGTACCAATATCATTAAAACTAGTTTGAATTGCTACTAAATTCTTACGAATTTCCTCATCCAGATCATTTAAGTAAGGTCGTAATATATTTTCTTTAAACTGATTATCTATCCAGTCATTCAGTTCGTCTGATAAATCTTTATTAAACTGCCTAGCAAAGTCAGCTACCACTTCTTTGTGATGAAAATTACCTGTATGTCCAGAAGACCAATGTGCACTTTTCTCAACTAATCGATCTCCAAGTTTTTCAGCCCATTTATCCCAAGATTTATTAGTCTCCTCAACAACTAAATCCAAAATCTGATCATACAATATACGAACTTTTACGTCCCTTCCACTAGCTTCACCAATTTGTTCTAAAATTTTTTGAGTTTCAGCTTGAGAAAGTGCAATTTTGCCATCTAAGAAGTCTTCAGCTTGTTGTAGTTCTACCAGAATTATTTGGATTAAATCTTTGATATCATCTGCAAAACGATTGATCTGGAGCACTCCACATTCAACAGTGAGAAATTGCTCTAGTGCTTGGGTAAAAGCTCTGAAAGATTGGAGATATCCATCTTGTTTTTTGAGGGCAGCTTTGGCAGAAATATAATGGACTCGATTTTTATTGGCGACAATTAAATTCTCACGAGTGACAAATTCTTCTAGCCTTTGGGTTACATCCTGTCGGTCTTCCTCCGTATCTAATAAATCCATGAAATTGACTAAAACAACTCAAGGGGTGACAAGGAGGGTAGAAAGTAGGCGTAGAAGAGAAAGTAGAGAAAAATAGACAAAAAAGAAATAGGGTAGTTAGATCAAACAACTACCCAAACAATGCTCCCATCATTCTATCAAACTTGCTTCCAAGCAAA
>JANMHD010000491.1:0-4905 GCA_031374985.1 Coleofasciculaceae cyanobacterium OTE_70_metabat_329
CTACGATTTTTTTCACCCAGATGATATAGATAGTGTTCGGGATTCTCACCTTAGGGTTTTAGAGCAGCGGCCGATTCCTGTCACTTACCGGATCCGTCATAAATCTGGAGATTATATTTGGTTTGAGACCCTCTCTAAGCCCATTAAAGGGGAGGATAATCAAGTAATTAAATTACAAACGACCTCTAGAAATGTAACAGAGCGAATCAAGGCGCAGCAACAGTTACGGTATGATGCTCTCCATGATGGGTTGACGGGGCTACCTAACCGGAGTTTGTTGACAGAGCGCCTAGAACTAGCAATTAATCGCTCTAGACGTTTAGATACCTATCACTATGCTATTTTATTTCTTGACCTCGATCGCTTTAAGGTTATTAACGATAGTTTAGGACATCTAGCTGGTGATCAGCTTTTAATAGTAGTAGCCCAAAAGCTCAAAAGTCACCTCCGGGATATTGATCTAGTTGCCCGCTTAGGAGGAGATGAGTTTGTTATTTTACTAGAGGATGTAAAGGGTGTAGAAAAAGCCATCCAAGTTACCGAACGGATCTTAGCAGACCTCCAAAATCCTCTTCATATCAATGATTCAGAAGTAGTTGTTAGTACTAGTGTGGGGATTGTTTTAGGCACAAGGCATTACCATCAGGCCACGGATTTGATCCGGGATGCAGATATTGCTATGTATCGAGCAAAGGCAGCAAGCAAGGGTTCCTATAAAGTATTCAATGTGGAAATGCACACTCAAGCGGTAAATCGCCTCACTCTAGAAACAGATATCCGTAAAGCTTTAGAGCGAGAAGAGTTTTTTATTTATTACCAGCCAATTGTGGAGCTTACTAATAATGGTATTCGGTCTCCTGATTCTCTGGGAAGTGTGATGCTAGAGACAAATCGCTTGATTGGTTTTGAAGCTTTGCTGCGATGGCAACATCCGACTAGAGGGCTGGTTAATCCAGAAGAATTTATCCCAATGGCCGAGGAAACGGGTTTGATTGTCCCCATTGACTACTGGATGTTACGTACAGCCTGCCAACAACTAGCAGTATGGAAAAATCAGTTTCCTCACCGCCTACCCCTGAAAATGAGTATTAATCTTTCGGCTCAAGATCTGCGTCAAAGTAATTTGCTGGCAGAGATCGATCGAGTTCTTGCTACTACCGAGTTAGCCGGTGCTGATCTCACCTTAGAAATTACCGAGAGTATGCTAATTGAGAATATTAGTAAAACCATTGGCTTACTGAAACAATTTAAAGAAAGGGAAATTCAGATTAGTATCGATGACTTTGGGACGGGTTATTCTTCCCTCAATTACCTGCACCGATTACCCGCGAATAACCTAAAGATCGATCGCTCCTTTGTAGGGCAGATGGCCCAGGGCAACCGTAACTATCAAGTAGTCAGTACAATTATTGCCCTCAGCAATCAACTGGGCTTGGCAGTGGTAGCAGAAGGAATAGAAACTTCTCAGCAGTTACAATGGCTGAAGGATTTGGGTTGTGAATTTGGGCAAGGATATTTTTTCTCGAAGCCTCTCCAGAAGGAGATGGTAGAGTTAATACTTCAGTAATCAATTAATAGTAATCAGTTAATAGGATATTTGAATAATTTGGGAGGTATATACCAAATACTTTGAACAATACTGGGTAATCTGGGGAAGCGATCGATTAGAATAGGTTAGAAAATATTTGAGTTTATAGGTTCTATCTTGACCACAATTATGTCTAAAGTCACCATTACTGATAAAGAAAAAGCTAAACGCAAGAAAGTATTTATAACCGTATTGACAATAGTGGGGGGAATCTCCTTTTTAGGCTCTACTAGTTACGGCATGGTAGAAATTATGCGGAAAGGGATGGAAGCACCAATCCAAACTGCCCCGACCGATCCCGCCGCCGCCAAGAATACAGAACTCCAAGCTAGGGCAAAGGGCTATGAAATTGTCCTGCAACGGGAACCAAATAATTTAGTGGCATTGGAAGGATTAGCTATGGCAAAAATTGAACTCAATGATGCCCAAGGAGCGATCGCCCCCCTAGAAAAATTAGTCCAGATCAATCCTCAAAATCCTAACTACAAAGCTGCCTTGGAACAAGTAAAGAAGGGCGCAACCCAGCCAAAGTAAGAGTAACTTCCAAAAATCAAAAAACTAGAGCAAAGTAAAGGTATTGCATGGCAAATAAAGCAAGCAAGGTCATTAAATCTGCCAAATCTACTATCTCGATCGCCGGAGATATCCCCGAAGCAGTCCGAGATCATCCTACTACCGACCCCCAAAGCTGGTGGAAACTGCTACTTATTGCCTGTGCTGGCTTGGGTTTCGGGGGACTATTGATGATTGGCACTATTATTGTGGCAAATATGCAACTCCCTGTAACTATTAATTCAACAAGTAATACCCCTCCAACTAATCCAGAAAATTCCTCGGCTGCTACCTCCCCTGGTGCAGGAAATACTCTATCAACTAGTTCTGCTGATCCGGTAAACCCGTCTTCTAATCCTGCAAACTCCCCAGAGACTCTGCTGGGTCACTATCCCTACCCCGAAGCACCTTTAGGAGAGCTACAAACCTTAAGCAATGAACCAAGAATTCAACTCCGCCGCCCTGCCGCAGAAAGTTTCGATGCGATGGTACAGGCAGCTAAAGCCCAAGGGATAAACTTAGTTCCCCTATCGGGGTTCCGATCGATCAGCGATCAGCAATATCTATTTTTTGATATCAAAGCTGAACGGGGGCAACTGGCCACCAAACGAGCCGAGGTGAGCGCTCCACCGGGATATAGTGAACACCATACGGGCTATGCGATCGATGTGGGAGATGGCAAAGTCCCTTCCACCAATCTTAGTACAGATTTTGAAAAGACTGAAGCATTCCAATGGCTGCAACAAAATGCCCCCCGGTTTAGCTTTGAAATCTCCTTCACCCCTAACAATCCTCAAGGAGTGAGCTATGAGCCTTGGCATTGGAGATTTGTGGGAGATATCAAGAGCTTAGAAACTTTTTATAAAACTCGGCAAACTGGGCAAACTGTAAAGCGATCGCCCTCTAATGGCTCAGTCAATCTTCCCAGAAACCCATCAACAGGCTCTCCAAAAGTCAGCCCCTAAAAAACTACGTAGCACTACCATTGTTAAATTACAAGAAATACAACGAGCGCGGAGGGATTTGAACCCCCGACCCTCAGGACCGGAACCTGATGCTCTATCCACTGAGCTACGCGCCCTCAAACCTTTATTTCTAGACTATTTTTAACTAATTTTGGCAGTCAGTCTTAGTAATCTAGCTTTAAGCTTAAGTGTATGTTACTAAACATAACTTTCTAATGATAGCTTGAATTATGATATATAAATACATTTTTATCTAAAAACTTTTAGGCAACTAATTCCCCTAGCTCAAATTTCGCAAGAGTACGTTTAAGGGCAAATAGCAAAACCCCCAAAACTTTGCTTTGTAAAGTTTAAGTGATAAGTTGATATCATGGTTAACAATTAAGTTGAAATTAAATTTCTAAGGAGTACGCTGGTGGACTCAGGGAAGCAAGAAATCTTAGGCTACTTTATTGATGAAGCTAACGAACATCTGGAAACTCTAGAAAAAGGATTACTGGAGCTAAAAGCAGTAATCTCTGATACTGAAAGGATGAACGAACTTTTTCGGGCTGCTCACTCAGTTAAGGGCGGGGCGGCAATGCTGGGCTATGTCAGCATCCAAAAAACTGCCCACCAGCTAGAGGATGGTTTTAAGATTTTGAAGGAACATCCCATCAAGATTGATCAGCAACTGGAGACCCTGTTTCTAGGGGGTTATGATGTCTTAAAGGAGTTGATTGAAAAACTCCAAAGTACCTACGGCTTGCAGGAAGAAGATGCTGAGAAGGTGATGAAAAATGCTCAGCCGACCTTTGCTCAGCTACAAAATTATCTTCAAAGCCAGAGTAGTAAGCCCACTATTCCGACTGTTGCTCCTAGAGGAGTTGTAGCTGCCAAAATCCCCGATGCAAATTTTGCTGTCCAATCTATTAATATTCTCCGGCAGATGTTACAACTTTTTAAGCAGAAGGAAACTGCTGATAGTCGCCAGCATTTACAAACTTTGTGTGGTCAGTTGGCACAGCTAGAAAAAGGCCGGGATAATTGGCAAAATCTAGTTAAGGTAGCTCAGACAGCGATCGCTAATTCTGATAATACCTATCAAGCCCTTGCTCCGGTAGTGATTAAGGAAATTAAGCAAGCTAGTGACTGGATTCAAACAGGCAAAAATAGTGCGATCACCCCCAGTCCTGCTCTCCAAAAATTAGCAACGGCAGCAAAAATCCCCCAAGTGATGTTACCCCTAGAACCAAGGGCAGCTGCCAAAGTTATTCTCCAACAAATGACTAGACAACAAATCCGTCAATTTATTGATCTATTAGAAGTAGGAATTAGATAACGTGATTAATCTGCAACTATCTCAGCAAATTCAATTTATTGTAGAAATAGATAAACTAAAAAATATTCTGCGCCAGAATTTAATTACTGATGCTTCCCGACGGGAAAATAGTGCAGAACATTCTTGGCATTTGGCCATGATGGCGATCGTTCTAAAAGATTATGCTCCCCCAGAAGTGGATCTACTACAGGTTATGAAAATGCTCTTGGTACATGACTTGGTAGAAATTGATGCGGGGGATACTTTTTGCTACGATGCTCAGGGCAATCAAGATAAGGAAGATCGAGAACTCCAAGCCGCTGATCGCCTATTTGGGTTATTACCCCCAGAACAGGGAAAAGAACTCCGGGCCGCTTGGGAAGAATTTGAAGCACAACAAACCGCTTCAGCCCAGTTTGCCACTGCCCTCGATCGGCTCCAACCCTTCTTGCATAATCAACAAACCCAAGGCGGAACATGGCGCCTTCACAAAATCTCTC
>JANMHD010000506.1:0-1643 GCA_031374985.1 Coleofasciculaceae cyanobacterium OTE_70_metabat_329
GCTGTAAATCGTTCCGTCACCGTAAACCCTAACGCCTCATAAAAGGCAATCGCCTGAAAAATATCCGCAGTCTTAATCGAGATATGGTGATATTGAAGCGACATAGCTATTTAAGAACTAAGGAATGAAAAATAAATAACTTATGCATTTCAGTTATTTTGAGGAATGGCTCTATAATTCCATTTAGGAAGATATTCATCAAAAATGATGGGTAGATTTTCCTTAAAACCATCAGCGACTTCTCTACCCTTGGCATAGACCTTATCCATAAGATTGACAACTACACTCAAGCCAGTTTTGGTAGAAGTTTTTTCAATGAGGGATTTTACTAACTCAATACTGGTAAAAACAGCTCCCTGACAAGCTCTGGTCACATGAGGAAATAAACGATGCTCAATGGGGTTGAATTTCGATGTATAGGGAGGATAATGGGCTACTCTAATTTCAATACCGATTTCAGTTGCCAATTTCTGTAGATCCTCCTTAAAAATGTAGTAGTTTGAGCTATTGCTGCCTCCGCCATCACATAAAAGCAAGATAGATTTTGCAAAGGCATAATAAAACTGCCCTAATTGTTGCCACCATTGCCTGATACTGTCGCAAGCAAATTCAGTGGTGTCTCGGCTATTACCCAGATTAATAAAACCTTCATTTCTCTGTATATCGTAGATGCCATAAGGAATTATTACCCCACTCGCTAAATTAGGAAAGTCATGGTCTAAAACTTCTACTACTTCAGTTGTGTAGAGTTTACCTGCTCGATATAGGTTGCCGATATACTCTTTTTTTTGGTGTCTATACTCATAATTGGATTACCTGTATCCTTATACTCTTGCTTGAGGCAGTTGATATTTTCAAACTGTTCGTTACGATTTGCTGTTTCTCCTATCGCCAATTGCTTTTGTGCTTTGCGTTTTACATAATTATGCCTATCTAGTAGTTGCCTGACAATGGGCATGCTTATCTCTATTCCCTGTTGTTTTAATCCTGCAACTATTTGGGCTTGGTTTAAGTATGTCCATTTTATCTCTGCTTGCATTGGATCTCCTGCTGTGTGTTCTTGCACCACTCGCTGAAATGCTTGATCTAGTTCTGGTATTTTCTCACAGCAACTTTTCCTCCCCCCACCTCTGACTCGAATAGCTTTTTCATTAAACTTTTCTGGGACTGTATTTTCTATTTCGTTTTTCCCTTCTGTAATTGTATTTCGATGACACCTAAATAGCTCTGATATGTACTTTACACCTCCATGTCCTAGCTTTTTTGCTTCAATGGCTGCATACCTGCGTTGATCTTTCTCGCGCAGTGAATCGTAAAATTTCAACATCTCTATCTCAAGTTCTTCGCTGTAATAGCCCAAAATGATTCCCTTTCTCTCTTTGTCTGAGCTTATCCTAATTTGCACAAGTTATTTATTTTTTATTCCTAAGCTCTAAAGCAGCAAAGCTGCTTGCCATTCGGCAAGTGACGCAGCTAAACACTGGAAAGAAAACCGCAGGGGTAGACGGTAAGAAAGCCCTGGAATCCTCCCAAAGATTGGCACTGTACGAAGTGTTAGTTAAAAACTGGAAGCAATGGAAACACCAGCCCTTAAAGCGAGTGTACATCCCTAAAGCAGACGGAACTAGAAGAGGATTAGGCAT
>JANMHD010000058.1:0-1621 GCA_031374985.1 Coleofasciculaceae cyanobacterium OTE_70_metabat_329
TAGCTACGATTAGGTCGATCGATCGATCTAGAAAAATCCCCACAGTGACTTCTGGCTTAACTCCCAGGGTTTTTAGATAGTGGGCAAGCTGATTAGCTCTCTGGTTTAACTCTTGGTAGGTGAGTTGGGTAATTTGCGGCTCAATTTCTAGTTTTGGAGTGGTCACTAAATCTTGCTGAAGTGTAGTTGCTGAATCTTGATCAAGTGTAGTCTCTAAGTCTTGTCGAAGTGCGGTCACTGAGCGTAGCCGAAGTGCTGATCCAGATTGTTGACCTGCAAAAACCAAAGCAACTGCCTCTGGAGTTCTTTCTACCTGTGTTTCAAACAATTCATGAATGGTCGCCTCTTTGGGATAATCAGTTTGAGTTTGATGCCAAGTTTGGAAAAGTTGTTGCTCTG
Source organism: Coleofasciculaceae cyanobacterium OTE_70_metabat_329 (assembly GCA_031374985.1). Classification (GTDB taxonomy): domain Bacteria; phylum Cyanobacteriota; class Cyanobacteriia; order Cyanobacteriales; family JAAUUE01; genus JAAUUE01. The sequence continues at coordinate 400 of JANMHD010000058.1, forward strand.
ATGCGGAGATTAAGGGTAAACGGGTGATTTTTTCTTGGGGATGGGCAATAATTCCTTCTAATAAAACTTGGAAATGCCCCGCCATGCGAGTAATAGTGTCATGGTCAAATAAATCCGTATTGTATTCCCAATTTCCTACCAAGCCAGTTTTAGTTTCATCCACAGAAAGAATCAAGTCAAACTTAGCAGTACTAGTTTCTACTGGTAATTGCTCGATCGATAAACCTTCCAATTCCCAAATAGTCTCTCCAGTATTTTGCAAGACAAACATTACTTGAAATAACGGCGCATAACTCAAAGAACGCTGGGGTTGTAATACTTCTACTAGTTTCTCTAACGGTACATCTTGATGAGCATAAGCTGCTAAAGCTACTTCCTTAACCCGACTTAGTAATTCCTCAAAACTAGGCTCACCTGCTAAGTTGGTTCTCAGCACTAAAGTATTTACAAAAAAGCCAATTAAACTTTCAATCTCCTTCTGGTTTCGGTTGGCAATAGGAGAGCCAATACAAATATCTAGACTCTGGGTATAGCAAAATAATAGAGTTTGAAATGCTGCCACCAAAGTCATAAATACTGTGGCATTTTGTTTTCTACTCAGCAGGCCGATCGCAGTACTAAGTTCCATCGACAAGGAAAAAGATTGGGTTGCTCCTTGGTAAGTTTGTCTGGCTGGGCGGGGGCGATCGTAGGGTAGTTCTAATAAACTAGGAGCATTAGATAATTGCTGCTGCCAGTAAGATAACTGAGAAGCTAAAGCCTCTCCCTGTAACCATTGGCGTTGCCACACTGCAAAATCTGGATATTGAATAGTAAGTTCTGGCAAGGGTGAGGGCTGCTCCTCGGCAAAAGCTGCGTAGAGGGCAGTTAATTCATCCACAAATATTCCCATAGACCAGCCATCAGAGACGATATGGTGCATGGTGATAACTAAAATTTGTTCCGTTGCCTTCAGTTGGAGTAGCAGAACCCGAATTAAAGGTTCTTGAGTGAGATTAAAGGGCTTTGCTGCTTCAGTATTAATTAATTTTTTAGTGGCGATCGCTCGTTCCTCAGGGGACAAGGCTTGTAAATCCACCACAGATAAATCTAATTTTCTAGAGGGTGCAATTACTTGCACAGGCTCCCCTTCTAGAATAGTGAAGTTCGTCCGCAAAGCCGCATGACGACAGATGATTTCTTGGATACTCTGGTGGAGCGCTGGATAATTGAGTTGTCCTTG
>JANMHD010000545.1:0-5954 GCA_031374985.1 Coleofasciculaceae cyanobacterium OTE_70_metabat_329
AGGTGAAAACCTATTTATTATGAAAACTACCCCTGAGCGACAGGAGGCAGCTTGGCAGTTTGCTGAATACGTCTTAAGCGAGGAATTTCAAACTGCTTGGGCTTTAGGGACTGGTTATTTACCTGTGAATCTCAAAGCTAGGCAAAACCCCCGCTATCAGGAATTTGTAAGTCAGCAACCGGCGGTAAAGGTGTTTCTCGATCAAGCCGCAAATGGCCGATCTAGACCTATCTTTTCTGGTTACAGCCGCATTTCTGATAGCTTGGGTAGAGCGATCGAATCGGTCTTACTAGGTAAATCAACCCCCACTGCTGCCCTCAAGGAAGCTCAAAAGCGGTTAGACCTGATATTTGATTAAGATAATTCCAAAAGATTAATTAAGGCTTTTAGGTTATCGATCGCATAGCCACTCTGAGATTCATAGCTTTCCTCTAAAGTCTTGACAAGATTGGGCAATTCCTTCCCTAAAGCTTTAGCTCTAGATTTGAAATACCTGTGGACTAAGAATAGAAGGCGATTCTCCCCCTCCCCATCAACCTGCCAAGGATAGGTCTTAAGAGTTGTTAAATGATCAATTTCTGGAGATTTCAGAAAGTTAACTATTTCTACCGCAATTTCCTTAATAATTTGCTCCACTGTATGTCGCCATATCATGGGTTGGAGACTAAAGTTAGTTTGGCTTCTCTCCAAGAGTGATCGTCCCCGAAGAGAAGTCATTACTTCTATTAGTTCAGATTGAGGCAGATTTAACCAGCTATCCGTATATAGTTCAGCGATGCCGATTGGTCTTTGGAGTGCAGCTAGAGTAAACATCAATTCTCTTTCTGAGGATGACAATCGAGCAAATTGTTGATCCATTACATACTGAAAATCAAGATATCCTGTCCCCTGAGTACCATTGACAAAGTTTTCTACTTGACCATCGTACAAATCCTTGATCATAGTAATCACTATCTTCAGAGCTAAGGGATGACCAGCATAATTTTTAATTACCTTATCCCAGTCATCATTTTCTTCTAACCCTTGATTGGCTAGAATTTGCTTAGCTATTTCTCTAGAACCTTCTACTTGTAGTGAATGAACTTTAGTATTTTCCATTACTACCAAATCAGCGATTTTTTCACCACTAACTATAACTAAGCAGCTTTGAATATCTTTTTCTAAAGCAATTCTTTTGATCAACTCTCCGTACTGGCTATACTCCGATTGATAATGACCAGCAATTTCTTCTGCTTTGAGAATTGCTTCTAGATCATCCAAAATAATTAAGCAGCGTCGCTCTCTTAGATAATTAACTAGCCTATTAATATTCTCCTCTAGAGTTATTTTAGGAGAAGCCATATGGCCGGGATTGATAAAATCTTCGATGCCAGCTATCAACTCTGCCAAAGTAGGAGTATGTTTCAGCGATCGCCAGATTAAGATATCAAATTCCTTTTCTACGGCCTGAGCTATCTTGACTGTAAGAGATGTTTTGCCAATGCCCCCCATACCGTAGAGGACAACTAGACGACTGCGATCGACCACTATCCACTTACGTAATTGCTCCAACTCTTGCTCTCTGCCATAAAAAGGCTCTACATCTGGAGCAGAATCCCAATCAGGAATACAGCCTGTGTATTTTTCCAGATCACTGATGAGTAAATCTCGATTAACTACTTCATGAATTAATTTCCCTTTACTCAGATCAGATATACTCCGAGAGCCTAAATAATCTGATTCTACCCCTCGCTCAACCTGACCTTTTCTTTTGCCACTTGTTCTAGAACCTAAGCCAACTTGAGAATATTGGGGAGAAAAATCTTGAGCTTTTGGTGCAGGATTTTTCATTAACAATTGCTGCAATTTGGCCAACTTCCCCGGACCTTTTCCGGTAATCCCAAACTTACGATAAACTTCCCCTAGGCGCTTACGCACCGCCTCTGGTTGCAAATTCAATCTTGTCGCCACATCAGAAATGGTTTCTCCAGAGATAATAATCGCCCCTAATACTTCCATCTCTCCAGTGGTAACGCTATGATCCTTTGCTATCTGTAATAACAGTTCTTGACTAATCAAAATAGTACTCCTTAACCTAACTTACACCTGATTCCCTATTCTACTCTTGATCTTCACCACAAGTGAGAAGTTAAATAAAAGCTCAATAGGAAATTGGCTCAATAATGCAATTTACTTTTTGCTGTCTTCTAAAAAGTCACGATTTAGTAAAAATTATGACCTATAAAGTTCAGCTTATTTGTTCTTCTTTATCGCTGTTAGCTTTGTAATATGAAAAAGCTAAAATGAATTTGCCGACAATTTACACTTTTTTTTAGCATAATAGTGCTTAATAATAACTACCACATATTAAGAGGAATTAATGCAAGTATAGGTCAATTACTTAGAAAAAGTAGAAATTTTCTCCATTATTTCTATATTTTCAAAAGTGTTTTGCAAAAGAGCATTTTGAATTATTCAAAATCACCCTAATTTATTGTTGGTATTTAGCCTGACAAGTTGCTAATAACCGCTGATCATTAGCAGTCATATTGTTGATTTGGTGAAAATTTTCTAGCCCCAGTCTATGGGGGTAGGTGAGGGAGTTAAGACCTTCTATTAAAGCTCCCTCTCCAACTGCGGCTAAGACTCTTGGCTGCTCTTGGGCTAATTGATAAGCTAAAGAACTATTATCGTAGGTACTGGCTACAGTGACATTCATTTGGTTATTTTCTAGGACTCCTTGGAAGCAACTAAACTCAGAGTTTGGCACATAAAAAGCTCCCACTACTCGTCCTTGACTTACCTCAAATACCATATATTCCTGCCCCGCTTGACCGCTTACGGGAGCCTGCCCATAAAGATACACTCCACTAGGCAGAGATATTCTGGGAGTAACGGGGGCGATCGTAACTACACTATTACTGGGGGGTTCTGGAGTACTCAAAGCTGGTAACTGGAGGGTGGTGACAGCGGAAGTGACACCTACAGAGAGGATCAAAGCTGCGATCGCTATTTGTCCCTTCGTCAATAGCCAACGGGGAGAGCCAATTAGCTGATGTACCTTATCTCCAAAATTAATGTCCGTATTCAAAACCGCATTACTACTCATCTGTTCCACCCCCAAATCAATATCACTCATCTCACTCACCAGATTAAGAACTGAAGTTTAAATTTAAGTTTTGAACTAAATTCTAAATTCGTTCTTATTCATTAGGATAACAAATTCACCTTGCTTAGGCCTTGAATCTTGAGTAACTTAATGTAAGTTTAAATTAAAGCTCAAATAAACTTATATCTAGCACTAACAAGGCAAATAGCAGGCCTAACTATCTAGAAACTTCAAGGATTTATTACCAGATTTCGGAAAGAAAAATATTTTTTCCTAAAGAAACCCAAAATTGATATTTTGGTGTAATTGCAGCCTATGGTTACTTTTAGATAGACTTAGCTCCTCAAAAATTGAGCCTACTAGGTAATACCTAACTAGCAATATACTCTTCTACTCGACGGTGATGACGACGTAAATGATTTAATGCTTGATGCTCTAACTGCCGAACACGCTCGCGGCTAATATTTAACTTTTCACCGACTTTTGCTAGAGATAATTCTTTCCCATCTTCTAGACCGAAGCGTAGAGCAATTACCTGTTGTTGCTGGGGAGTTAACTCTGCCATTAAGTTGGCTAAGTCATCTCGGAGGGATTCCGATGTAACAAAAATAAGAGGATTAGCACCTTCATCTTCTAATAGGTCTAATAGTTCCGTATCCTGATTGTCGCCAACTTTTATGTCTAGGGACACTGGTTGTCTTGCCATAACTAGATATTCCCGAATTTGGGAAGGTTCTAGGTCTAGGGCTTGAGCAATTTCTGACTGAGTTGCACTGCGTCCTAGCTTTTGGGACAGTTCTCTCTGAGCTTTTTTGATCTTATTAAGTTTTTCGGTGATGTGAATAGGTAATCGAATTGCCCGAGATTGTTGAGCGATCGCTCTAGTAATGGCTTGACGAATCCACCAGTAAGCATAGGTAGAAAACTTATAGCCCCGGCTAGGGTCAAACTTTTCTACACCCCTTTCTAAACCTAGGGTTCCTTCTTGGATCAGATCAAGAAATTCCATCTGCCGCTTCTGATATTTTTTGGCGATCGCTACTACCAACCGGAGATTAGCAGCAATCATTTTTTGCTTAGCATAGTTACCCTGTTGCAAAGTTTTACGTAATTCTACTTCGCTCAAGTTCACATGAGCTGCCCACTCGGCCTGACTAGGTTGATGCTCCACTTCTTTAGCTAGCAGATCCCTTGCTTCTATCAAAGGCATCATTTCTTGGATAAGTTTACCGTAGTGTATTTCCTGTGTTGCTGAAAGTAGAGGTACTCGACCGATCTCTTGGAGATAGGTACGCACTATATCCACAGAAAATACAGCCTTATTAGTCTTTTTAGCAACGGTCTTAGTAGTAATCTCGGCGGGGTTCTTGGTAACTGTTGTAGTAGTCATTGCTGGTAATTGGCTCCTTAAACTATTCGTAGGGAGAAATTGGTCTGTAGATTTGGGCTGCTTGGTGACTAAGTTAGAGCATAGGCTGAGAGCCAAAGTTAACCCGTAGCTTGAGCTTTATAAAATTGTGTTTAGCTCTTTTTGATTTTTGAGCTAAGACAATCACAGACGTTAATGTTAGAAATAAAGTTGCTAGTTAATAGTCATCTTGAAATCAGTATGTTCTTTCTATTATTCTGCCCAAGTTCTCAAACTATAGCTAGGACAAAACCATGAAGATAACCGTACATTTTGGGGGGGTATAAGAAGGAAAATCTACCTTAGGATGGGTGTCTATCATAATCCTAAACAAGTCCAGATAAGTTGTGACGGGCTTCGACTACGCTTAGCACCAATTTTCGATAGCTGGACTTCGGCAACCCTTAGTTCTCAGCTGAAGCCATTTTAATCATTTAGGATCGCTAGAGGAAGTTGAAATGGAGTGACAATAGGTGAAGTGTCATGATCTTCAGGAGTAAAATTAGCAAAAACATTTAGAGTAAAAATGTACTTCCAGAATATTTATCCCTAAAAACCTGTCCCTTGAAAGCAAGAGATAGTAAAAATTAACCTATGGCTTCTGATAATTCGATCGTTCCTTCTCCCTCAGAGAAAATTGACCTAGTAAAGTCTGGTGTTACTCCTTGGTTAGCTCCCTTCCTTTACTTTTTTGGGTATCACTTCGTTATGCCCCTATTCTTTCGAGAACTGACCATAATCGGCAGAGAAAATATTCCCAAAACTGGGTCAGTGGTTTTAGCTCCTACTCACCGTTCTCGCTGGGATGCAATGGTAACGCCCTATGCGGTAGGTAGAATTGGTACAGGTAGAGACCCCCGGTATATGGTTTCGATCGATGAAATGCAAGGACTCCAAGGCTGGTTCATTAGTCGCATGGGGGGCTTTCCGGTAGATACGAAAAACCCCGGCAGTTCCGTCTTCCGGCATTGTGTAGAAATGCTGAGTCAGGAAGAAATGTTAGTAATTTTTCCTGAAGGTAATATCTTTCGCCATCAGCGAGTAAACCCAATCAAGCCCGGTCTAGCTAGAATTGCCCTACAAGTGGAGAATAATCATCCAGAGTTGCAAACCAAAGTTATTCCTATTAGTATTCGCTATAGTCAGACTTATCCTAGCTGGCGCTGTGCAGTACAGGTATGTATTGGTGAAGCGATCACTGTAGCTGATTATGCCAAAGGTTCTTCTAAGAGTGCAGCCCAAAAACTGACCGCCGACCTAGAGACAAAATTAAATTTGGTGGATCAGAAGAATTCTCCAGTTTGGGCATTAAAACCACAGTAGTGCTATTATTTTGAAGATTTTATCAAAATTTTCACGGCTAAATTTTCACGACTAATTGCTAATGGGTAAACCACAATTCACTAGAAGTCTCTTATCCAACTTCTGTTTAGGAACTCTACTTGCTCTAGCTACGGT
>JANMHD010000549.1:0-1969 GCA_031374985.1 Coleofasciculaceae cyanobacterium OTE_70_metabat_329
GGATGCAATACTTTTGCTCCTAAACTAGCTAGTTCCAACATTTCATCGGCAGTGATCTCTCGCAATAGCTGGGCATCGGGGACTAGGCGGGGATCGGTAGTGAGGATACCGGGAACATCGGTGTAGATTTCACAATAATCGGCTTTAATCGCAGCGGCCAAAGCTACTGCCGAAGTATCAGAACCACCCCGCCCTAGGGTCGTAATTTCTAGTTCCTCAGTGTTACTAATGCCCTGAAACCCGGCCACCACAATTACTTTTCCTTCTTGGAGATGGCGCTTTAGGCGATCGGGGGAAATCTCTAAAATTCTAGCTTTGGTATGGGCAGCTTCCGTGACAATTCCCACCTGCGCTCCGGTCAAGGAGATGGCATCTTGGCCTAATTCTTGTAATGCCATAGTCAGGAGGGCGATCGTCACCTGTTCTCCGGTGGAAAGTAGCATATCCATTTCTCGGCGGCTGGGGTTGCTGGATATATCTTTGGCAAGTTTCACCAGCCCATCGGTAGTTTTTCCCATAGCTGAAACCACGACTACCAGAGAATTTCCTGCTTTGACTGTCTGGCAAATCCGCTTTGCTACTGCCTGGATCCGCTCTACAGAACCCACAGAACTACCGCCGTATTTTTGGACAACTAATGCCATAACTATTACTTGTAATTGATTTTAATGATGTAGATAATTTAGATAATTTTGAGCGGTCGTGTTAGCGTTGGGTCGCAATATCGCCTGATCGATAATACTGCAATCCAGCAAGGGATAGGCAAACTTTTCTAGATTTCTTTCGGGTTGTAATTAAAACTATTTGGTAACTCTGCCCTTCCCAAAGTTTAAATTTACTCTTCTGGTTTCTCAGGAGGGACGATCGCCCCCCAAAGGTTTGCTTTAGTAAAGTTAGCTTGCTCTAGGTTAGTCAGGGAAAGATCAGCTTCACTAAGTTCGGAACCTGTAAAGTTAGTATGATACAGCTTGGCAGCCCTAAGGTTGCCTCTCATGAGTTCGGTTCCGGTGAGATTGGCATAGGCTAGATTAGCTTGGGAAAGATTGATTTTAATTAGATTTGCCCCTGTGAGATTTGCTTCTGTAAGATTTGCCTCTAGGAGACAAGCATTAATTAGGTATGCCCCAGTCAGGTTTGCCTTAGTCAAATTTGCCCTAGAAAGATTAGCTCCCGTCAGGTAAGCTTTTGATAGGTTAGCATCTATAAGATTAGCCCCAGAAAGATCAGTTTCATCTAAGGAAGCAAAGGTTAAATCAATAGATTTATTTATATATTTTTCTCGCCATTTATTCCAGTGAGAAATACTATTTTTGAGCATTGCCAGTTGTTGAGGGTCGGCCATTATTATTTTGTCTAGGAATTATTTTTATACTTTACCAGAACATTGAAAATTCATTATGACTTTTACTCAATTAGCTCCTTTCTTACAAGAGTATATTTATCATCAAGGTTGGACAGAATTACGACCAGCCCAAATTGAAGCCTGTGAAGTAATTTTTACGACTAACCAACATTTATTAGTTGCTGCCGGGACAGCAGCCGGAAAAACTGAAGCTGCATTTTTACCAGTAATTACTAAACTATACGAATCACCTCCCCAAACCATTGGGGTAATCTATATTAGTCCGATTAAAGCTCTAATTAATAACCAGTTCGATCGCTTAAATGACCTCTTAAAATATGCTGATATTCAAGTTTGTGCTTGGCACGGAGACACGAACCAAAGCCATAAGCAAAATCTTTTAAAAAATCCCCAAGGAATTTTACAAATTACACCCGAATCTTTAGAGAGTTTATTAATTAATAAGTATGCCCAGATTCCCAAATTATTTAATGATTTACAGTTTGTAATTATTGATGAAATCCATGCCTTTATGGGAACTCAACGGGGGAGCCAAATTCTTTGTCAATTGACAAGGCTAGAAAAATATATTTCCCATCCCCTGCGACGAATTGGCTTATCTGCTAC
>JANMHD010000579.1:0-8681 GCA_031374985.1 Coleofasciculaceae cyanobacterium OTE_70_metabat_329
TTACTATTTTTCAGCCGAACCTTAAAAACCTGATATTTAAGTCCAGCGATTCTATCACCAATGATTTCACCAGATTGAAGTTGCTCGATTAAGGGTTGAAGGTCGCTACGAATTGAGCGATAGTGTTTAGCAAGATTTTGCAAATCCCGTTTGAAGCGAGGAGTAAGATCGATCTGGATCGGAGATAATTCACTCGGCATCAATCCCTACCCACATTTCTGATAGAGGAATAGTTTGTCCAGCTAATGCCTCAGATAAACCTTGCTGAATACCTTGAATGACAACTTCAGTAGGTGTTTCATCAGGATCAGCTTCCTCATCTTCGGTCATCAAGACAATAACTCGAACATGCTGTGGTTTAGTCACTCCCAGTGGTTTATCGAGGGTAAGTTGCCCACTCTCATTAATTGTTGCGGTAGTTTCAAATGCTTTCATATTTTTCTTAATCCAAATTCACCTTAACCAAATAATTCGGTTTCTACTAAGCTACACAAAAGATGCTCGATCGCTAAATGGGTTTCTTGAATATGTTGAGTATTATCACTAGGAACCCCAATAATAATATCTGCCGTTCCCGCTAAATTAGGATTATTACCCGTAAGGAGAATTGTAGACATATTTCTATTCTTGGCTGCTTGCATAGCCAACACCACATTAGGAGATTTTCCACTAGTACTAATTCCCAAAAGCACATCTCCAGCCCGACCTAGGGTTTCTACCTGCCTAGCAAATAGAGCATCAAAACCATAATCATTAGCGATCGCTGTCATAAAAGAAGTATCCGTAGTTAAGGAAATTGCCGGTAATCCCGGTCTTTCAAAATCCTTAGATAAACGATTCACAAACTCCGCCGCCGTATGCTGACAATCTGCTGCACTGCCCCCATTCCCGCAGAGTAATAACTTTCCCCCCTGACGAAAACTAGCACTAACTATCTGAGCAGCTTTGAGCAAAGATTCACTACATTCAGCTACAGTTTTTTGCTTAACTTCAGCACTGGTCAAGAGGTGCGATCGAATATGGGCTAAGGATTTATTTTTTAAGGCAGAATCTCCATTCTTATCTTTAGTAACTGCATCCATAACGACTTCCTGAGATATCAATTGTTCAGGTGAAATTTCAATTTTTAGTTCCATATAAATAGCTCTATTTTTTGTTAATTTAATGTATTAAGAATTACTATAGTTTAGTCAATTTCCTATTAGTATCTTCAAGGATAATTGATGATTTTCGTAATTGCTGCATCGAAAATAATTATGGACTAAATAAATCCTTTGCTAGGGGGTAGGATTCTGGCGTGCCGATATCTAAAAATTTGCCCTGACTATAATAACCATAAATCCCTTGCTGAATCCATTGAGGAAATAGATCCGCCTCTAAGGATACCGGGTAATCACTTTTGATAGTTGCCAACAGGGATGATTCCAGAAGATAAATTCCCCCATTGATCCAGCCGATTCCCTGATTTTGCCCTTTCTCCGTAAATTTCTCAATCCGGCGATCGGGGGCTATTTCTACTTTTCCATAGCGGGCTGTATCTGGCACTTGAGTGAGGACAATACTTGCTACAGCAGATTTTTGGTGGTGGAATTGGTAGAAATATTCTATATCTGTCTCACAGAAAGAATCCCCGTTCATGACCAACACCCTAGGCGATCGCACCAAGGGCAAGGCCAAACCCAAGGCTCCCCCAGTACCTAGTAATTGCGTTTCTAAGGAATAGCTAATCTGCATGGTTCCGTAGGGAGTATTATAAACATCCCCAAAAGTATCCTGAATTTTTTCTCCTAAGTAGCCAATGCAGAGAACCACCCGTTTTATTCCTGAAGCTGCCAACTGGTCTAGAAGATAGGCTAAAAAAGGACGACCCAATACTTCCGCCAAAACCTTGGGGCGATCGCTCACCACCGATCGTAACCTAGTCCCTAGCCCCCCAGCCAAAATCATTGCCTCTACCTGAGCTAAATCTCCCACTAATTAACCTCTCCAATTACTTTAATAGTGCTTGTTCAACGAGAATTGCTATCCAAGCAGCAACCCTTCTCATTTGTTTTATTTAATACTTAAGATTATTAAATCTTATCGGTGATTTAGCCAAAAACTAAGGTCATTCTCTCGGCAAATATTTGTCAAATAGGACATATCCGGTACAATTGAAACCAAACTTAATACAAGCGGCAATTAATTACTTTTACTCCCGGAGGACAAAACAATTACTTACTCTCTAAGCTCAACTAACCTCAATCCCCCCCCTGAAGAAGATAACTCAGTTTTGGAAATCTACGGTCAGCACTCCCTAAAAGGACAGGTAAAGATTAGTGGTGCGAAGAACTCCGCCCTTGCTATCATGGCGGGATCTTTGCTCTGCTCTGAAGATTGCCGCTTGAGCAATGTGCCCCATTTAGTAGACATTCAACGCATGGGACAAATTTTATCTGCTTTTGGAGTAAAGTTGCAGCGGCGGGGAGAGGTACTAGAACTGAATACTAGCCATCTCCATCAATCTGATGCTCCCTACGAACTAGTCAGTCAACTGCGAGCTAGTTTTTTTGTGATTGGGGCAGTTTTGGGAAGGTTAGGTACTGCCCGTATTCCTCTACCGGGGGGCTGTGCGATCGGAGCCAGACCAGTAGAGTTGCATGTGCGGGGGTTGCAAACCTTAGGGGCGCATGTGGAGATTGCCCACGGGGTTGTCCATGCGGTGGTGAAGGGTGATCGCCTCAAGGGAGCAAAAATATATCTAGATTATCCCAGTGTGGGAGCTACGGAAACCCTGATGATGGCTGCAACCCTAGCGGAGGGGGAAACCATTATTGATAATGCTGCTCAGGAACCAGAAGTAATTGATCTGGCGAATTTCTGTCAGGCCATGGGAGCCAATATTCAAGGAGCAGGGACTAAAAGAATTGTGATTCAGGGTGTAACTAGTCTCCATGCGGTGGATTATGCCATTATTCCCGATCGAGTGGAAGCAGCAACTTTCTTGGTAGCTGGAGCCATCACCCATTCAGAGATTACGATCGCTCCAGTCATCCCAGAACACCTAATTGCCGCCATTAATAAACTCCAAGCGATCGGAGCCAAGGTAATAAGCGATAGTCCCGATTCCCTGAGAATAATCCCTAGCTATCATCTCTTAGGCACAGACATTGAAACCCAACCCTATCCCGGTTTCCCTACAGATATGCAAGCTCAATTTATGGCCTTATTAACAGTTAGTGAAGGAGATAGTGTCGTCACAGAAACTGTATTTGAAAATCGCCTCCGTCATGTGGCAGAGTTGAATCGCATGGGGGCGGATATTCGTGTCCGGGGGAACAATGCCATTATTCGGGGTGTATCTCACCTTTCGGGCGCCCCAGTGCTGGCCACAGATCTTCGAGCTTCGGCCGCCTTAGTAATTGCCGGCTTGGCAGCGGAAGGAAAAACCATTATTCAAGGGCTACACCATCTAGATCGCGGCTATGATGACCTAGAGGGTAAGTTACGCCAATTGGGAGCAAAAATCCAACGAACTTCTGGAGAAACTCTTATCCCTGAATCAATGGTAACCCCTTGCTCTTAACTACCTAGTTCAGATTAAAATTAGGAGTATGGCAAGAATTAATATTCTCGGCGTACCTCATCACTATGAACTTACACCTCCTAGAAGGGGAGTGCCAGTTTTAGTATTTATTCATGGCTGGTTACTCAGTCGTGCCTATTGGCAGCCCCTAATTGAAGTCCTCTCTCCCCACTATCAATGTTTGAGTTATGATCTCCGGGGCTTTGGGGATTCTCGATCGCCCTTAGCTTGTCCAAGGGAACTCCACGGGCATCGTCTAGAAAAAGCGGAAACTATTCCTAGAGATTATACTCCTGCCGCCTTTGCTCAGGATTTAGGGTTGTTGTTCCAGGGACTAGAGATTAAGGAACCCGTGTGGTTGGTAGGCCATTCCTTGGGGGGAACGATCGCCCTCTGGGGAGCGGCTCAATTGCCGGAACTGGTGAAAGGGGTGGTATGTGTAAATGCTGGAGGCGGAATTTATCTCAAAGAAGAGTTTGAACGCTTCCGTAGTGCTGGGGAAGGTCTAGTTAAGCGTCGTCCATCTTGGCTTAGTCGTGTGCCTTTTATTGATCTGTTATTTGCTAGGGCGATGGTAAAGCGTCCTCTCTCAAGAGCTTGGGGGCGGCAGCGGGTGTTAGATTTTGTAAATGCTGATGTCACGGCTGCCTTGGGAACCTTGTTAGATTGCACAACGGAATCTGAAGTTCATAAGTTACCTGCCTTGGTTTCTCGATTATCCCAACCAGTTTATTTTTTAGCGGGGGAGAACGATCGCATCATGGAACCCAAATATGTCATGCACTTGGCTAGTTTCCATTATCTTTTTCAGTCAGGGACTAATAATATAATTGAGATTCCCCGCTGTGGTCACATGGCCATGCTAGAGCATCCAGATATCGTGGCAGAGCATATCCAGAAAATTATTTCCCCATCTTAATTAAACTTTGTTACATTAAGGTAATCTAGGTAAACAAATGTAACAAGCTATGGATATTCGCAACTTCATTCCTCACCCACCGCAAATCCAAGATAAGTCTAGAGCTTATGAACTAAAGGAACGTCTTGATTGGGGTGAACCGGCCTTAACTATTGTGGATGCCCGCGAGCGGACAGCCTTTCAAGAAGGTCATATTAGTGGGGCGATAGCTATGCCCCCAGCGGAGTTGGTAGCTAGGGCTTTGGAGACTTTAGAGCTAGAGCGAGATATTTATATTTATCGAGATACGGATGAGGAAACAGCGATCGCTGCGGCTGAACTAAGGGCGGTCGGTTATACCCATGTCTCAGAAATTCGTGGTGGCCTAGCAGCATGGAAAGCTTTTGGCTATCCTATTGAGTAATCTAAACCCTAGGAACCCTAACAATAGATTTATTATTGAAACAACCTAGCTAGGATTAAATTAGCTAGTATGGAATTAGTTAGTATTAATTCCCGCTATTTTGAGGTGTGAAAAGTGAAAAAATTTCCTAAGTCCCTAGGGCTTCTATGTTCAGCTTCGATGCTTGTCCTTTGGGGTAATGTAGCCCATGCTGCCAGTCCTGATCAGCTAGATAATCTTCCTGATAATACTGTCCCTAATTTAGTGACTATTTCTCCTACTAATTCTCTAAGTAATGCGATCGCTAGTCCAGTAAACAATCCTATTAATTCAGAAATTGTTCTACCAATTGCCCAATCCTTAGAAGTTAGTTCTTCATTACCGGAGTTACAATCCTCCACCCCTATCCAGCCTGCTGTTAATTCTTCTACGATAGAACTGCCAGAACTAGCTATAACAACGGTTACACCCAATCCAATTATTGCTCAAACTCCCGTAGCACCAATAGCTCCCATAGCTTCAAATCCAGCAGCCTTGGGTATTCCTAATCCTCCTATAAATCTATCCCAAGTGTCTACATCAGCCGGAGATATTACTCCTCCCCAACCCTCTAGTACTATCCTTAGTCAGCGAGTTGGCGATCGGGTTTCTCCCTTTACCCCTACTGCCTACATTGGAATAGGAGTTAATCTAGGTCTGGGCAGTGGCGATTCGGCTCTTAGTGATGGTAGATTTGTAGTCTATGGCAAGGTAGGTTTCACTGAGAATATCTCTCTAAGACCAGCTATTCTGGTGGGCAATGAAACTACTTTTCTGATTCCTGTCACCTACGATTTTCCTATCCAAGCAGCAGATGCGATTCAACCAGTATCCTTTGTTCCCTATCTCGGTGGTGGTGCAATTATAGCTAGCGGTTCAGGAAATAATAACTTAGGATTTCTTTTAACTGGTGGAGTTGACTTCCCTATTTCTAGAGATTTCACTGCTACGGCTGCTTTGAATGTGGGTTTTGTCCGCAGTACCACAGATTTTGGTATTCTCTTAGGCATAGCTTATAATATTCCGGGTTTGAGGTTCTAATATGACTGCTCTTGATGACAAAACTATTGTCAAAAACTACTTTAATTCCACAGGTTTTGACCGATGGCGGCGCATCTATGGGCAGGTACAAGTTAGTAAGGTTCAATTAGATATTCGCACTGGGCATCAACAGACGGTGGATACAGTGATGGGCTGGCTGGAGAGCGATCGTAATCTCTCTCTAATCACCATTTGCGATGCGGGGTGCGGGGTAGGGAGCTTAAGTATTCCCCTAGCCCAAGCTGGTACACGGGTATACGCCAGTGATATTTCTGAAAAAATGGTGGCTGAGGGCAAAGACCGGGCTTTGGTGGCCACTGGAAATAGTAATAACCCAGCTTTTTTAGTCCAGGATCTAGAAAAACTTACAGGTCAATACCATACGGTAGTTTGCTTGGATGTGTTAATTCATTATCCTGAGGCGGAAATTCCCCAAATGATTGCCCATTTGTGTTCCTTAGCAGAATCTAGATTAATTCTTAGTTTTGCCCCTAAAACTTCAGCCCTGAGTTTACTCAAGAAAATTGGTAGTTTCTTTCCCGGTGCTAGTAAGGCAACTCGTGCTTATCTACATCCAGAAGCGGCCATAGTAGAAATCTTGGCAAAAAATGGTTTTCATATCCAAAGAAATGCCATGACTAAAACTAAGTTCTATTTTTCTCGATTACTAGAAGCTACTAGAGGTTAACTCTTACTATAGTTTTGACTATTAAGTTATGAAACTATTCCAAAAAATTAGTGCTGGCATTTTAATTACTTTTAGTCTATTAATTGCAATTCTGGCGATCGCAGGACTCGCCGATCCTAAAGCCCCGCAAAAAGATAAAGAAGGGTCTTTTGCTGCTCTGGTTATCTTTGCTTTGCCACCGGGAGTTTTGGGGCAGTTCTTGATTTGGAATGTCTTGCGAACAGAAAGAAAGGAGAAGGAAGCCTTAGCCTTGAGGGAGAGCGATCGCCTGCAATCTATTTTTTATCTGCTCCTCAAAAAGCACGGGGGAGAGCTGACTCCTTTATTATTCGCTATGGAAACTAAGCTTTCTCCGGGGGATGCTAGGCAGTATCTCGATCAAAAAGCTAAGGAATTTGAAGCTAACTTTGAGGTAGACGATCGGGGAGATATTACCTATAGATTTAATGTAGGGAGAAAAGCTCTAGGCCCGGATTAAAAAATTGATGAATTAAAAAAATTGATGATCAAAGGAGTGGCTTAAGTGTACGGCATTAACCCAGAACTAACTATGGCTGAGGTGTATCACTATCAAGACATGATGCACAATCATCAAGATGCCAGTCATGCTTTATCTAGACTAGAAGCTCATCAGGGTAAGGTTGATAGTACATTAAAGGAATTATGGGAAGAACAGGAACAAGAGTTTTTAGGAATAGATTTAGATAAGTTTTGGCGAGTTACGCTTCAAGTTATTAGAGAAGAGCTTTGTGGTGATGAAGGATTTCGTGCCAAAGTTGGTACTTATACCAAAAGTCCAGAAAGTGCAGTGTTATTAACAGGATTAATTACTTATTTAGTCGGTGCGGTTAGTTTGCCAATTAACCCTGCGATCGCCACTATTATCACTATTTACATTCTTAAAGTAGGATTAAATATTTTTTGTGAATACACAGAGCCGGAAAACCCAAGCCCTGTCATAGCATAATGATCAAAAAGTAAGAATCTTCCCTGCACTACGGGGGCATTATTGTCAAAAAATTATTATTCTAATTCTAACTAATGGATTTAACTAAGTACGATCAATCTTGGTTCGATCGAGGTAGCCCCGGTTGGTATATTCTCTTCTGGTGGTTAGTTCAAGGGGTTTTATTTCCCCTCAGTCTTCATCCCTGTAATGGGTTTCGAGTTTGGTTATTAAAATTATTTGGGGCAAAAATTGGTCAGGGCGTGGTAATTCGTCCTACAGCTAGATTTACTTATCCTTGGAAAATAACTATAGGCAACCATAGCTGGATCGGCGATGATGTGGTGTTGTATAGCTTAGATAGAATTTTGATCGGTAATAATTGCGTAATTTCCCAAAAAAGTTATCTCTGCACAGGCAGTCATGATCTCCAGGATCCAGCTTTTAAGTTAATAACTGCACCAATTACGATCGCCGATGGAGTATGGATCGCCGCCGATTGTTTTATTGCTCCCGGTATTACTCTTGGTCAAGATGTAGTAGTGGGCGCCCGCAGTAGTGTATTCAAGGATCAACCTGCTGGGCAAGTCTGTTGGGGTAATCCCTGTCAGCCAAGATATCCTAAATATTAAAAGCAGCAGTACTCAGAGAGGCGCAAAGCATTACGCTTCTACCTACTAATATTTGATAATCTCTAAGAAAAGATCATTAATCTTGCTAAGTAAATTTGTATTTTCTTGATTAACTAATAAAGAATTTTTGTATTGATGATAATAATAAAGAATTTTACTAACTGCCAAGGAAGAAATTTTTTCTAGGTCAATTACCTGAGCATGATTTAAATCATTAGGCTCAAATTTTTCTAAACCTCCCCCATACTCTCGGCGATGATCAGCAAAAATATTTTTTGCCACATCAGTTAATAAGTAAGCAAATAAAAGGTCAATTTTCTTTAATGCTAGAGAATTTAAATACACACAATGAAAAGTAGTTAAGTTTCTGACTTCAGCTTCATTTCTAATAAATCTCAAGCCTCCTCGACTAAAGACAGAAACCCAAATAGGAGAAGGTAATCTTTGCTCGATCGCATACCAAGGATTT
>JANMHD010000072.1:0-7224 GCA_031374985.1 Coleofasciculaceae cyanobacterium OTE_70_metabat_329
ATTTTTGCTCCAGCGATCGGTGTCCAAGGATCCTGCTCGCCCCAAAGGACAAGTAAAGGGCATTGAATGTGGGGCAATAATTCCCCCGGACTAGCTCCCGGTGGGGCAGTGAGGACAGAGGCAAAAACTTGCTGCGCCCCCGGATCACAGCTAGGAGTATAGAGCAAATCTACCAATTCTTCCGTAATTGCCTCTTGGGTGTAATAAACCTGCTTCAAAGTATTGCGAATCCGGTGTTTTTGGCGAATCTGATTAAAGATAAAATTTCCTGTCGTGGGAGAACTCACCAGTTTGGTAAAAAATCCCATGACTAACCGCAGGGGAAGATTCAATTCTTCAGGGCGATGGTTTAAGCCGCCAGCACAATTGATCAGCACGGCTCCCCGGACTTTGGCTGGATGATGGGCTGCTACCATCAAACTCAATAAGCCACCGATCGAGTTCCCGACAATCACCATGGGTTGTTGAATTTTCTCTGCCCAGAAATCTACAAGGAGTTCCTCCCATAGTTCCACCGTGTAATCTAGGGCTGGTTTGGCTGATGCTCCAAATCCTAGTAAGTCTAAGGCAAAAACTCGATAACCAGCTGTGGCCAGCACCGGAATATTCTGCCGCCAATGGTCGATCGAAGCCCCGAATCCATGCACTAGTAATAAAGGAGTTCCCCGCCCCAAAACTGTGTACTGAATTTGATGTCCTTGCCAAATCCAAGTAGATTTTTCTGGAAACTCCCCAGCACCATGACCGACATTTTTATCTAAACTTCTATCTAAAATCTCTTGAGTATCCATACTTTAAATGTACCTATTTCTTAGTCCGCGTAGGAGGACTTTGCTTTTATAGCAGCGGTTTCAACCGCCATACGTCAGGAAAATAATACTCTAAGAGAAATCACATCGATCGCACACCCCATACACTGTCACTTCGTAGCCTGCCGCCTGCAAGCCCGGACGCAATTTTTGCATGTCTAAGCCCAAAAAATGCTCCCAAGCAATATCCTCGATTTCTCCACAACATTTACAGCGAAAGTGATGATGGGGCGCAACCTTGGCATCATAGCGACACACTCCTTCTTCTAATAATACCTCTCGAATTAACCCAGCATCCCGCAAAGTTTGCAAAGAGCTATAAACCGTTGCTTGGGAAGAAGTAGGTATATCTTGATTTAGATCTTGGATAATTTGTTCAGCAGTAGGGTGATCGGCTCTAGTCAACAAGTTTGCATAGACAGCAAATCGCTGGGGTGTTACCCGTAATCCCTTCGACTTCAAGGTTTGGACAATATTATCTGCTTGCTGCTGCATAACACTAGGCTCCGAATAACCTCAGAATACTAACTTTAGGGACTATTAAAGCTAACACTCCCTTTTCAGAAAAGCAATTATCTTTAATTTTCCTTTGAAATTTAATTTGATCAAACTCTTGACTTATTCCTAAATCAGAATTATTCTGAATTATAACAGCTAAGACCAAGATTAATCAAGAATTAATCAAAATCAAGCTGGGCAAAAATATTGCAAACTACTAGAAGCTACTTATAAAGAGGTCAGTATGGCTGTTATCGATCGTGTACCCCATGTTGTATTCAAGACCCGCGTGCGTGATGAGTCCGTTGCGGGTTCCAACCCCTATCGTTGGCAAGACAAGACTACTGAAGAAATCTTTGGTGGCAAAAAAGTTGTGGTCTTCTCTCTGCCCGGAGCTTTCACCCCCACCTGCTCTTCCAACCACCTCCCCCGCTATGAAGAATTATATCCAGAGTTCAAGGCTCACGGCGTAGATGAAATCATCTGCGTATCGGTAAATGATGCCTTTGTGATGTTCCAGTGGGGTAAAAATGTGGGTGCTAACCATGTGTTCTTGCTACCCGATGGGGCTGGTGAGTTTACCCGGAAAATGGGAATGCTGGTAGACAAGTCTAATATTGGTTTTGGGATGCGTTCTTGGCGCTACTCCATGCTGGTGGATGATGGCAAGATTGAAAAAATCTTTGTTGAACCCGGCTTTGAAGATAATTGTGCGATCGATCCCTTCGAGGTTTCTGATGCTGACACCATGTTGGCCTACTTGAAGGGTACTGAGTCTTCTGGAATTTCCCAGCCTCGCCTTGCCTTTGTGGGCTAGAAACGATTAACAAAATATTCCTATCCTACGGAGTAATGAGGGCGCAAGGCCTTGCGCCCCAACTTACCGAAATATGCTGAAATACATGATTATTAGAACTAAACAAGTTCAGAAATTTATTCTAGTATTTATTCTTGCTTTGGGGTTAATCCTCGGTCGTAGCTGGCAGGAAGCCGCTCAGAGTCAAAATCTACCGAATCCTAATCTGCCCAGACCGATCATCACGCAAACAGTCAGAATCCAGATGGTAAGTAGGTTGATCTATACTCAAATGCCGGATTTTCCAACTGAGAATCAGTATCTTAATCGCCAGACTGGGATGGTAGATACCGAAGATAATTTAGTAGGTCGCTTGATTCGCTACCATGTGGTAACTAAGAATCGGGCTCCTATGTTGCGATTTGATTGGCGGATGACCTTGGCGGATTATCTAGATGCTAACGAACCAATGATTGAAGACCGCTATCCGGGTACGAATACTCTTCAACCAGAGCCAATGCGGAGCGATCGGGCGGCTATTTCTCGTCTAACTCCAGTCCAAAGGACAACCCTGATTAATCTTTTAGTAGCGGCTTTTACTCCTGTGGCGATCGAACCCGCCCAAATCATCTTTCCAACTCCTACCCCTCCTGTTGCCCCAATCCCTACTCCTACTCCTACTCCTAGTGGTCTCCAACTCCCTCAACCGGGTGATGCCCAATTTTTAAGGTTTTAAGATTATGACCTGGGTTACTTATTCTTTCATATCAATGTTGAGCTTCGCTTCAATGGCACTACTTTTTAAGAAGCTTGCTCAAACCAGTATGTTACCAGAGGTTATCAATTTCTACTTTTTTCTCTTCAGTACAATTGCAATTCTGATATTTAACTTAGTACGAAAAACAAAGCTAGAATTACCCCCTAACTCTATCTATATTTTTTTGTTAGCAGCCTTAATTGCCATTTCAGCCAATTACTTCTCAATATTAGCAATCAAAACAGCACCAAATCCGGGCTACTCTAAGGCTATTCAAAGCTTTGACGTAGTAATTATAACTATTTCATCAGTTTTTTTATTTGGAGCGCAAATAAGTATAGTTAAGATTGCGGGAATAGCTTTATCTGTTTGTGGCTTGATCTTGTTATGTTTGTAAAGCTAGTAGAACATAGAGCTACTAAAGTTAATTTATATTAGTAGGTTGTTTGCAAAGACCCTTGACGAAGTTGGTCTACAAGACCAGATAAATTATCGCTATCTAAACGGTAGGCCAAAGGATGGGCAATTAGCCAAGCACTACTGGCAAACATTACCGCAATCTCGACTAAACCATTTTCCCTCAGAGTTTTCCCGGTAGATACCAAATCTACGATCGCTTCCGACATCCCTGTAATCGGCCCCAATTCCACCGAACCATAAAGGGGCACAATCTCTACAGGTAAATCCAATTTATAAAAATATTCCCTAGCACAGCGGACAAACTTTGATGCTACCCGCCCGTGGAGGGGTAAATCCCCCGGATGTCGGTAGGGGCTGGAAGATTTCACCGCCACCGAAAGACGACACTTGCCAAAACCCAAATCTGCTAGGTTAGCTACCTTGGCATCTTTCTCTTTGAGGACATCGTAACCAACAATTCCCAACTGTGCCTGTCCATACTCCACATATACTGGTACATCCCATGCCCGAACTAGTAAGCCCGTTGCCCTATTTGTGGCATCAGTAATTTGCAAAAGGCGATTAGCAGGATCTAAAAATAAACTAAAATCTATGCCTACACTTTGCAGGAGTTGAATACTAGGTTTAAGGAGTTCTCCCTTAGGAAGAGCGATTGTAATCATTAATTAATAGTTTAAGTAGGGTAAAAAAGTAAGATTTTTAAATCCCCCTTCGTAAGGGGGTTGGGGGTTCTTTCTAATTTATAAGAGGGTTGGGGCTTCTTTCTAGGCTTTAGGAAGAGGCAGATTTTTTTCTAAGATCAATAAATCTCGAATAGGTTTACCCGTTAGGCAATACCAATGGCAGGTAAACAGGTCTGGCTCTTGAACGCCCAGACTGGCCACCGCAGGAGCCGCCGGGAAAGGGAAGAGGCGATCGAACCCTACTTCTTTTTCTGCAACTAAACCAAACTGCATCAAATACACTGCTGGGGGAGCTTGCAAATGATAAAGCAGGTCAAATCCTAGCTTATACAAAGGTTGCCGCTCTTGGTCTGATAAATCTATTGGCTGTCGGTAACCGTGGGGGTGGTGGATATCTCGACCAATTACCTCCCCATAAAGAGGTCCTTTGGCAGTCAAAACAACAGGTAGCCACAGATCAAAATCCCCTGTAACCACCTGTAAATTTTTCTCTACCCACAGCCTCAGCCCCGATATATCATCACAGGCTTGGGAAATAGTTTCCCTGGATACTTCTAAGCTAGATATCACCACCCTAGACGTTACCAAAGGTAGGAATAGGAGCCGAGTTAGAGCGCTGGAAACTAGGTAAGTCTAGCTTGCTAGTGGAACGATTTCTGAGAGCCAAACGGTAGCTGACACTCTGAAGCTCAGCGTGGAGTTGACGGTTTTCTCTTTGCAGAGTTTCTACTTTTTCCTTAACAGGGATCATCCGTTCAGCAAATTTCTGGCGGTAGACTTGGGGCAGCTCTTGGACTACTTGCTCTAACATTCTGGAGCGATCGGTCAACTCTTGAACAGATTGACGTAGCTGATAAATCTCCCCATCCCGACTGCCAATTTGCTGTTGATAGAACTGCACTTGCTGCTCTACTTCTTGTAGTTGTTCCCGCAGGGCATTCATCTGAGCAATATGTCGATCGGAGACTTCTTGCTTAGGAGCAAAATTAGCATTGCCCTTTACTAAGCGAAATAGTTCCTGAGATAATTGCTGGACTAATTGATCCCGCATTTGCAAGTCTTGACGTAGCCTTGAGACTTCCGCTTGCAAAGCTGACAGAGGAGGGTGTTCAACATGATTTACCATAGCTAAGAATCCCGAATATGTTTTAGATTTGGCAATTATTAATTAGCACCTACAAATTATATACAGATTATAGGTTTGTGAGCTTGAAATTAAACAATAATATTAATCGATTTGTTCACAAATTTAGAGAAAATTCCTAGCCAAGGGGTTTCGCCCCCTTCTTAACCTAAAAAAATAGGTTTTCAGACATCTGCCAAGTGCTGTAGAGAGGAGAAGGGCTACAAAGTAAGTACTTTTGGAGTATCTTCTCTGTAACCCTTAAATGATTGCTAGGGCGATAAGGAATTAGATCCACGCTCTAGCAAATAATCTCTAATTGTTCAAGAAATTGTTCAAGAAAAACTTGCAGGATTTTCTAGCCGTCTTGTTCAATGTAAATAAATAGTAGCCCCATGACGACAGCTGGCATTAACCAAGTAACAACAGGAATCAAAATCCAAGGTAAAAAAGAAGCTGCGTAATCGCCGGTCATAAAATTTCTCCTTTTGGTTTTATTATTTTTGAGGTTTTTTAGGTTAGTTATTAATTAAACCCCGGAAGATGGAATCAATACTAGAGAAATTCTCTAATAAGAAATAGGCAAACAATGCCCCGCCCATACCGCCAATGAAGAAACCAGAAGTGAGTTCGCTCCAGCCTTCAGAGGTTTGCAGACGATCGCCGCCCTCAGGATTTTTGTCGGAAAGCATAACAAGTCCGTAGGCAGACATACCCGCAGTTCCCAACAGAACTAAGACCAGTGCTGGAATTAAGCCCCCAAAATTAGCCAAGGTGGGGTCATCTCGCATGGGTCCAAATTTAACCCAAGGGCCAAGCAGAAAGTAGCCATGAGCCATGCCAATTTCTAAGCCACGCAAAATGGGGGATAAGCCCCGGCGGTAGATAGGCAGGTTGCCGATAAAGTTTCTGGTAAACACAGAATCACTAATCGGTGTGGAGAGACTTCCCTCAAAAGGATCATTATTAAAGGGTTTGATAACGTCTACATATCTAGCTTCAACCATAATTTATTCCTCAATTCTTCTCTTGATCAGAACTTCATGGCTTATTTTAAGCAAATAGGGGTAATTTCATGGAAAAAACTGGGTATGTGTTCAAGAAAGTTCACTAAAATCTACAATGATTAAATATTGCTGCAATATTACTTAACTTAATGGTTATAAATAACTAAGAGTGCCTAGTCTTTACTGGTGTCAACTTACAGAAATTTGCATTCAGACGTGCCATAAGACGATTCCCCTTTTCTTGTATGCCCAAGGGGTTTTAAGCCCCGTACTAACGTGCCGCTACGCTAGAAAAAAGGGGGATTTGAAGATCACTAACTTGGCTTACCAGAATTAAATTTGCTGTAATTGATAGTTACAGCCTTAAATTGACACTAAGGAAAGCCTTGCATCCTTGGTATTGCAGTCGCCACTTTGGAAATTTCGATACAAAAAAGCGATCGATTCTAACCGTGAGCGATCGCCTTTCTATTTTATATTCCTGCTCTTGAATTTCTTGCATCAAAATAGCACTTGAAATTATGGCTCTAATCGTTCTTGCCACTTTCCCGGCTGGCAGTTTGGATATATAGAATAATCAAAAATACGGCAGGAACTAGAACAAAGAGTAAGCTGGCTACAAAGCCTAAATCATTAACTTGCATATAAACTACCCCTTTCAGGTTTTCTAAGATTTAATATATTTATATCTTAGGCTACCTGTTGTTGTTTTTTCTGAAGATTTTTTAGAGTTTTGTCTCAGGAGTGCAGTCGTTTTTGGATTGTGGCACAATATTCAAGCAGGTAGAGAAATCCGCAACTACTTTGGGGGAAATCCTACCCCAAAAAAGGGTGGCGATCACTCCCTAGTCGGGCAAAATTAGGATAAAGATGAGATGATAATTAACTCTAAGCAAACCTAAGTAATAATCAACTTCCTGAGAATTTAGCTATGACTATCCTCGAACAAGGCACAATCACTATTCATACTGAGAACATCTTTCCCATCATCAAGAAGTCTCTGTATACTGACCACGAGATTTTCTTGCGGGAATTAATCTCCAATGCGGTTGATGCGATTCAGAAGCTAAAAATGGTTTCCTTTGCTGGAGAATTTAGCGGCGACCTAGGGGAACCAGAAATTACGATCGC
>JANMHD010000613.1:0-4256 GCA_031374985.1 Coleofasciculaceae cyanobacterium OTE_70_metabat_329
CCCGCACCTGCTCCGGGCTAAACTCCAAATTCCGAAACACATCAAACCCCGAAAAAGCATTCTTATCCGCTTCCCACACATTCACCCGACAACTCACCACCACACGCACCGCCTGCAACCATCCCCCCAATAGTGCCGAAACATGGCGAGTTTCCACCCTCGAAGTCATTTCATCCACCCCATCCAACAATAGCCAAATCTGGTCTTTCTGTTGAGTGAGGGCCTCGATCGTCAGGCTTTGCCCCGTTTGTTTCAGCCAAAACTCCTCGATATATTGAGCAATGGTCGGCTGAGTTAGGTCTGCCAAAGATACCCAGATCGGCAACCCCAAGCCCTGCTCCAAAACCCAATCAGCAATTTTCTGTAACCGAGTAGTTTTTCCCGATCCCGGCTCCCCAATAACTGCAATTTTTCGCCCTTGACTAATTTCGCTTTGCCCCGATCGCAACACATCCTCAAAAAAACGCTCCTCCGCAATGGGGATCAGTTTCTCTTCTTCCATTTCTTCCTGTGGATTCCTAGACTGAGGCTTAGGTGGTTTACGCTCCACGATCGCTAAAGGTACATAAATCCCCTCCCGTTGCAAATTTACCCCATCCGCATTAGTAAAAGCATTGGTAGTAAGTTGCTTCTGTTCCGCCAACATCTGCCCACAAATTCCTCGCCAATCAGGGGATTTATTCTTAGATACAACAACTTCATTGGATGCCTCTCCTGCGATCGAGCCAATTTTAATCTTCCATTGATCCTCAATTAATTTTAAATTATCTTCTTTTTTATTTTGATACTTCAGTTTAAGGTGAAATTTCCAATAAGAGTTATTTGTAGCTTTTCTTTTATCGTCAAGTAAATCCAAGTCTTTTAAGCAATCAATCACATCTTGTACTGCATTAGCTCTTCTCTCAGCTTCCGTCGGTTTCTGTTTTTCATCCTTGGGTTGCGAGAGTTTTAGTGCTTCTCCCAAATGTTCCACTAGTACCCATAAATCTTCTTTAGTAGTTCCTTTCTCAACAATTTCGATTCTGTTGTTACGTTTTTGCTGAATCTTACCCGAAACTAGCAACTCATCTGCCTTAAACCATTCCACATGAAAAGTAGCTTTCAGCTTGTCCCCCGGCACAGAAATTTCCCCATCAACAAGAGTGAGGAGTGCCTCAACCATTTTTAAAACATTGTTTTTTGTAGTGGCGTTTTTTCCGTATTTTCGTGCCATCGCTACATTTTTCGCTTCAAGATTATCTCTTGCCCAAACGAGCTAGTTCGCCCAAGCGGTTAACTCCCACTATACAAGGTTTTCAAGATTTTAGTTGTCAGTTTGATTAGGCAAAAGCCCAAAAAAATAATTTACCTCATAAACAGAAAACGAGGTGAATTATGGATACGCAAGAACTCAGAATCAAACAACGGGAAGCACTGGAAAATGCTCATGGGAACTTTGTAGAACCCCATATTAATCAAATCATTGCAGTTAATCTAAACCCCTTGCCTAATATTTCCCCCACGCCCTATGGTTTTTATTGTGTGTCAGGATGGTTGTTACTAGTACTAGTATTTTATTCTTGGTTACATTATTATCGAGGGCGATAGTCTAAAATACCATCAGCTGATGCAAGATTTTTCATTCACAAATGGCTTTTTTTAAGATTTTGCAAAACTCTTCGATCGCAGCCAGCCCCTCTTTAGGTTCCAATCCGGCTAATCTTTTGACCATGGCACTGCCGACAATTACTGCATCTGCTCCCCAAGTTTTTACTTGTTTTGCTTGCTCAGGATCAGAAATTCCAAAGCCTACCCCGATCGGTTTGGTGGTTGTAGTGCGAATTTCTTGGAGTAGTTCGGGAATTTTGGTGGCTAATTCTGTGCGGGTTCCTGTAACTCCGGTGACACTAACTAAATAAATAAAACCTTGGGATACCTCGGCGATCGCCGCCATTCTCTCTGGAGAGCTAGTGGGGGCAATTAGCATAATTACTTCGATGCCATACTTAGTGGCGGGAATAATCAACCCTTCAGCTTCCTCTAGGGGCAAATCTGGGACAACTAAACCACTCACCCCTGCTTGGGCTATTTGCTGAAGAAAAGTATCAATCCCCCGGTATAAAATTGGATTGTAGTAGGTAAATAAAATCAAGGGAGCTTTGAGTTCTGGAGTAACTTGGCTAACGATCGCTAGGACATCATCTAAGCGTACTCCCTGGGCTAAAGCTCTAGTAGCTGCGGCTTGGATTGTCGGGCCATCAGCAAGGGGGTCAGAGTAGGGAACACCTAGCTCGATTATATCTGCCCCAGAGCGATCGAGTACTTTTAGAGCCTCAACGGTGGTGGCTAAGTCTGGATCTCCCGCCGTAATGAAGGGAATCAAGGCACATTCTTGACGACTACGTAACTGCTCAAAACACTGAGAAATAGAAATTTTAGCCATAGATACTTAATGATTTTTACCGATAACCCCATCTATTCCGCCGGGTATGGCGACTTCTATTCTTTTTTTGCCTTGTCTTGGTCAACCTCAGCCTGTAGTTTTGCCAATTCTTCAGGAGTCATTTCGGCTAAACGCTTTTCTAGCATGGCCTCTTCGTAGGCATTTCGTTGCTGATTATAGGTCATGTTTTTATTCCCTACTCGCACTAAATAGGTAAGTAGCCAGATTATTAACCCGACTACTAGAATTCCTTGACTCCAGATTCCTGCTTGGGTATTGTCTAGCCCAAAAACTTGCAACAGTCCGTAGGCTAGACCCCCAATGAGGAAGATACCTATACTAATTGCGATCGCATCAATTCGCCGCATTGGATTAACTCACAAACATTAATGGACACTTAACCAGCAAAATGAGCCTAAGTAGGCACTTGCCGCCGCTGGGGACGGAAATTTAGGAAGGGCGAGAATAAGAGTAATCCGGGAAAGAAAAAGAACACCAGAAAGTACATAAAACCCCGTTCCCAAGCACTAGCTACATACCAACGAGCTTGGAGGTAAGCATACACTAGGAGAGGCACAACTACCAGATAGGCTCCGGCAAGAGCAGCATAAAGTAACAACGCAATTTCCATAGACTTGTAAAAATATCTAGTTGTGATTAATTGTTAAGGCTAATTTTAACCCCATTTGTGTAACAATATAAATCTACCCAAATTAACCACGGGGGTGTGGCGGAATGGTAGACGCAACGGACTTAAAATCCGTTGAGGGCAACCTCGTGCGAGTTCGAGTCTCGCCACCCCCATAAAAAACTAACAAAGTATTAAGGAGATGCAGATTAGATATACAGTACAGCCTTGCTGGTTGGGCTGGGTGCTAGTGGCCGCAACCAGCAAGGGAGTATGCGCGATCGCCTTGGGTGATCAGGCTGAAATTTTAACCAATCAATTCCGGGCGAAGTTCCCTCTGGCGAAGCTTTGTGAAGAAGATCAAGAGTTTGAGGCTTGGGTTAAGCAGATTCTTGGCTTGATTAAATATCCCCAAAAATTGATTGACCTGCCCTTAGATATTCAGGGAACTGCTTTTCAACAGCAAACATGGCAAGCACTACAAACGATCGCCCCCGGAACTACCCTCAGCTATGCAGAAGTTGCAGAGAGCATCAGTAAACCCAAAGCAGTGCGGGCTGTGGCCAATGCCTGTGCAAATAATCCTGTGGCGGTTGTTATTCCCTGTCATCGGGTTATCGGCAGTGATGGCAGTCTCAAGGGCTATCGATGGGGATGCGATCGTAAACAATCTCTTTTGACTCAAGAGGCAGAGCTAGGGATACGCCTTACTAAAGCAGAGTAAACAGGATACAAGATAATCCTTTCGAGAGTTTTAAGCAAAGCTTACCCAGTTTAACGATAGAATCTGGTTTCTAGCTAATTGTAGCTTGGGCTAAAATAAGTTTATGACAAGAGAAAATTTAGAAAGTATTAAAATTCATCAGTTTAGAGGATTACGAGATCTTGAGCTAAAAGATATCGGGCGGATTAACTTGCTTGTTGGAGTTAACAACTCAGGCAAAACTAGTGTTCTGGAAGCCTTATCTATTTATTGCCACCCATTAGATATTAAAGTTTGGCTAAGTACCGCTAGACAGCGTGAACAAGACTATAGAACCTCTCGTACTCCGTCTTTTGAGGCACTTCAATGGCTATTTAATCATGACTTGCCATTCAGTTCAGTAGAGCCTAAAACAGGAATCATCTCTATTTCTGGAAGTGGGTCGTTTGCTGTTAAACGTATGACAGCAACTTATAAAGAGATGGAAGGAATGTTTGTCTCTG
>JANMHD010000617.1:0-1944 GCA_031374985.1 Coleofasciculaceae cyanobacterium OTE_70_metabat_329
TCCGCCTCTGGGCGATCGAACTCCCACCAATAATGCTAGTGAGACTAATGGCCTGCTCGATCGAGTAATTTCTGTCTCAAAGACCCGCTCTAATAATTTGATAAATTGCTCTTGTTGTTCGTTTAAGGTAATTTGCATAGAAAGTTCCAGAAACTAAATACTAATTGTTTAGGTGATTTCTATAGAAAACATAGCAAATTTGATAGGATGCTGTTTCTTAAGGACTATAACATATAGAGTTTGGGAAGGGGAGCGATCGCTCCAGTAACAGCATTAAGATAATCATTAATCTTCATTTATCTCTCTAGATTAGAATAGATACAACTTCTACACCATGAACTGCCATGACTCTAACTACCCAGAAACTTACCTTCGAGGAATATCTTAAATATAACGATGGCACAGATACTACCTATGAACTAGTCAGAGGAGAATTAATTCCTATGAGCCTCGGCACAGGAAAACACGGCAGAATTATCAAATTATTAGAGCGGGTCTTTGAGACAGAAATTACTCGATCGAGCAGGCCATTAGTCTCATTGGCATTACTTGTGGGAGTTCGATCGCCCAGAGGCGGAAAATTACATACCTCCCGGATTCCTGATGTGGTAGTTATTCCAGAACTCCAATGGCAAGGTCTGCAAAATCGAGAAGCAGTGATTGATCTAGGAGAACCGCCGCCTTTATTGGTAGTAGAAGTAGTTAGCCCCAGTACTCGTGCCACTGATTACCGCTCTAAAGTTTCCGAATACGATGTATTAAATGTTCCTGAGTACTGGATTGTGGATCCTCAAGAAGAGAAGATAACTATTTTTACCTTGACCACTATAGAATTAGATGAAGTAAGCTATGGGGAGCCGGGAATATTTAGTGGTGAAATGCAGTTACGATCGACCACCTTCCCTAATTTAGAACTCACTGCTACTCAACTATTTAGCTAAAGATTCCTTAGAATATTAAAGTTAATTACATCAATACCAGATTTGTCTAAGTATTTAGTTAATCCCCAATCATCTGTCAGTACTAAATATCGATTACGTGCTAATTCTAAAATACTACAATCAGTGAGACCAAAATCACTGATCTTATTAACGCTTGTGACAATACTACTCTCTATATAATGCTCTTCTAACTTGAATGATGCCTCTGTTAATAATGCTTCTGTCAACTTCTCAAAACATCTTGGTAGTTCAGGTTTTTTAATATCTTTAATAACTAAGTTACTTAATTCTGTAAGAATATTTGGAGTTGTAACAATTTTGGAAAAAGAGGTTAAAAATCTTACTAAAATAGCATAATCTTCTATGGTGAATTTTTCAGTACGATTAAATTGAGAAATTCGTTGAGGATTAACTGAACCGACAAACCAAAGTAGTAGAATATTTGTATCAACTAGAATTCCTTTTCGCTTGTATTTACTAACCAAAGATTTTGTATCATCATCTATCATAATTCCCTAATTTTCATTGATTGAACTTTCCCAGTCTGAGCATCAATTTTAAAGATTCGATAATCTCGCTCATATTTTTTAGTATTAACCACAGCCTGCAAAGGGTCTAGATGCTCTCCTACCGGGCGATCAAACCCTAAAGTAATTAACCAATACTGATTATCGTCTGATAGCTCAGTTTCTTCTAGCCGTAATCCTTGAATTTGATTACCGGATTCAACTAACTGATCTAGAACTTCTCGTAAATAGCTTCTTGCTGCCCCTACTGCCGATCGCACATCGATTCTATTACTATTTTCAGCAGTGTTGACGGTAGCTTCAGTTGAACTCATAAATTTACCTCTGGTGATAGTTACTAATTATTAGATTTATTGTGATTGATATTGCTTTAGTGGTGTGTGGTAATATCAATCACAATAAAACTAATAATTAGTAACTATCACCAGAGGTAAATTTATGAGTTCAACTGAAGCTACCGTCAACACTGCTGAAAA
>JANMHD010000030.1:0-18512 GCA_031374985.1 Coleofasciculaceae cyanobacterium OTE_70_metabat_329
CATGACGGTTTCCCAAATGGTAGGCTGCTTGGAGGAGCTTGAAGGGGTTAGTCGCCGTCACAGTCAAAACGGGTTCTGGTTTAGCAATGATCTGAGCAATATAGTTTTCTCCGGGGGATTGCAATCTATCCCCATCCTGTAAAGCAGTACCTCTGGGTAACTTAAGAAAAACGATCTGCCCATTATTTAGTTCCAAGCGCTGACGGCTCCGGGTGCGCTCGTCCGCCGTTAAGGGAATAATTAAATCCGGCTTTCCGTGAACGGCAGTAATTTTTTCAGTTAGGACTATTTCCATAAAAATGCAATCAGCTTAGATATATTGGCAATCAACTATTTTTGGAGGGTAATTAATTGCTCATTAATTTTCTTTTGGAGTTCAGGATTATTTCTTGCATTAGAAGTAATAGCATTAAAACGGGGAACGATTAAGCCATTCTCTTCACTAATAAGTTTAACTTTAGTACAAAAACCAATGGCTACTTCCTGCATTTTTGGAGATAAACTAGTCATGGTTTCTGGTTCGGTACAAGTAACATTATTAAAAGGCTTACCCTCAGATATTTTTATCATTTCTTGATTAGTAGTTTGCCTGAGTTGTTCGATCGCTACCACTGTCTTGGCATAGTTTGTTATTTCTTTATCAGTAATTGTTTTTGCCAACTCTTCCGCCGAAACTGGAGATGCGGTAGAAGAATTTTTGGGGTTAGAGCCACAGCTAGACAAAATAAAAACTAGCGTGATTAGTCCATAGATTAACCCAGTCTGGATTTTAGCAAAATATATTCCACCAGAGTTGATTGGGGAGTTAGAGACACACATCATGGATAGTACATGGGTGGCGAAGGATGAATTATAGTACAAACACGGATGTTAGTATGATACTTCCCAAAGATAGCACTAGCGCGAGCGTCTAGGATTAAGTTCTTGAATAATCCGGCGAATTCTGCCATCTAAATTAGAATCTGATCCTCGACTAGCAGAAATTTGGTTAAATCGATTCGGACTCATGGCATAACGTTGAAGAATCTCTGCTGACTGATTACAAAAGCTCCGGGCAGCTCCTGCGACATCACTAGCAAGATTATCTATGGCAGCTTGATTATTACAGGTAATTTCTGGCACTGAGCCATTATTAATAGAGCGAATGCTGTTATAGGTTTGTCGCCGGAGCATTTCTATTTCAAAGGCGGCTCTAACGTAGGTATAGAGTTCATCATTACCCACTGCTTGAGCTTGGGCTGCCGCAGTAAAGGATAGTTCTGGTAAGGCTTGGGAGGAGCTAAAGGATAATCCGGGGAAGTAGCCCGATAGCACTCCCAAAATAGCGATCGCCCCGGCCTTACTTAGTAATTTTGCCCCTGCCCCTAGGGAACGGTATCCCAAAGAACTTTGAGCCTTAGACTCAGCCGATATTGCTACCCAACGCTGGAGCGATATTCGTAGTGCAGCAAACCCTGATTTATTCAGCATTATCAAATTAGTAGCAGAATTAGAGATCAACATATATCAAGGGGGGAAATCTTAAAGAGTTAATAGTTAGGAAGAGATTGTCACGCCATAAGTTCCATTATTTTTTGGGCTAAAAAAATTTAGCCTATCAGAACTCCCAAAAATTATGCCATGAATCCTTAGGGCTAGGGGCGCAAAGCCTGGCACCCTGACTTGTATCTTTAACCTAAACAAGTTTGACAAAGACGAATTAGGCTATTTTGCAAAGTTGATACTGGCTCTGCTCCTTTTTTGAGATTTGCTTCCAGTTCTAACAAAAGGGGCATGACTTGTAAGAGTTTACGAGAGTTGAGATGGCTAATCTCCTGCTTCAGAAAATAAATTCGCTTGGGGTTAATAATCTCGGCAGTCTGAGCAATGATTCGTTCATCTTTTTCACCACTTTCGATCGCTAATTTCAACAGTAACCAAGTCCGAAATTGCCCTGTCAAAGTTGCCACAATTCTTAGGGGTGGCTCATTACGCTGGATTAAATCTGCCAATAGCTCTAGCACTACCTCTGGTTTTCCCTTAGTGCAAGCATTGGCCAATTGCAGGCTAGAAGTAGTATTCGAGGTCACCAGAGCCTCAATAGTTGCAAGGGTTAAGGGAATATTTATATTAGTCACGGCTAGAGAAAGTTTTTGAAGCTCATTATCTAAAAGTCGGGTATCGTTACCTACGGCTTGGGCAATAAATTCGGCTCCCGATAGGTCTAGGCGGAGCTTGTAGCGTCGTGCTTCTTGCTGAACTCTGCTGACTAGTTGTTCGGTTTTCCAGGGGGGAATTGGGGAAAATTCTTGAATTGTTGCGTATTTTTGGAGCAATTTAGTAGATTTGAGACGGGCATCGGGTTTATGCTTAGAAGTAAGCAAAAGTAGGCAGGTATCAGGAATAGCTGGCAGAGTCCGCTCCAGTTCACTGGTGGTTTGTTGACTACACTGATGGGGAATGGGAGTATCAACTAACCATACTAGCCTTCTACCCATGCCAAAAGGGGGAGTCATGGCTTGGTTCAGAGCTTGAGTCACGGCATCTGACTGGTCTGGAGTTATCTTATGGTAGTTAAAGCTACTCCAATCTGGATCAACTGTGTTAGTCTGGATTTCTTTGACGGCTTGGGCGATCGCAAAATCATCCTCGCCCCAGTACAAATAAATTGGCATAATACAAAATAATCACATTATCAAAAATCTATAACAATCCATCACAATTCATAATCACAACTCATAATCACAATTCATAAAAAGGGGGCAATTTAGCTTGGACGAAAATTATCAAACTTACTTGAATCGGGTGGCACGGTTGACCCTGCCAGAAACCCATGAGTCTCAGTTACAAAATATTCAAGAATCACCAAAATTTCAACCCCCGTCTCAGCAGGGAGAAGAGCGTAAGGCAGTCCCTTTTCCGGGCTACAGCGTTATCACTCCTCCTTGGTGTGAAGATGAAGACCCCTCTAATGATACTTTCTACAAGTTTTTGCAGGAGACTCAAAATCATTTACTAGAGGGACTGCCTGAAGATTTTCTAGTTAGGGTTGTCCCTTCTAGTTTCCATTTGACTTTAGCAGATCTAATTTGGGACGGGGCTTATCGGAATAAAAGCCAAAATCCTGAATTTGAAGAGCAATTGCGTTCGTCTGTTACCAATAGCTTTAAGGAGTACGCTCAAGAGCATCCTTCTATTCATAATAATCGTTGGCAGTTGTTGGGTTTTATGGTCAGACCACGGGCGATCGCTGTCTGCCTAATTCCTAAAGATGAAACTTCTTACAAGCAAATATTACAACTCCGCCGCTTCATCTACCAAAGCCCTACTGTTGTCGGCTTGGGGATTGAGCAGCAATATCATTTTACTGCCCATATTACCCTAGGCTACTTTGGCAATGTCTCTGATGAAACCCTAGGCTGTCGCCAGCGTCTCTACACCCATCTTAGTACCCTAAGTAATCAATGGCTAGAGATAGATTCCCCAGAATTATTAGTCCATAGGGGTGAAGTACGGAAATTTGATGACATGACTAACTATTATCGCCGTCCTGATTGGGGAACAGTAGAGTTTTAATTAATAATTACAGCAAGTTGTGTTCAGATAAGCAGTAAGAAAAACCTTCTTTTCTTGTATGCCCGTTTCTGGTATGCCCGGAGGGCTGTAGGGCTTTAAGCTCCGCACTAACGTGCCGCTACGCTAGAGCAAAAGGAGACTTAAAAATGAAGATCGTAACTTAACTGATCTAGCAATCGACAAGGGGATCAGGGTGTGGAAATCTCTGGAAACAAGCGGCTTAAGCCCCTTGCGTATCCTTAACCCCTTGGCAACTGCTATAACTGAGAACTGTCTAGCGCATGGTGACAAATTCTTCCGCAGTGGAGGGATGAATCCCGATCGTGGCATCGAAGTCTTTTTTCGTAGCTCCCATTTTAATAGCGATCGCTATTCCCTGCATGATTTCAGCAGCACTATCCCCCACCATATGCGCTCCTAGAATCCGGTCGGTGATTTCATCCACCACTAGTTTTACCGTTACTTTATCCTCACCCCCAGCAAGGGTCTGGAACATAGGACGGAACTTGGCTCGGAAGATTTTTACCTTATCTCCTAGTTGCTCTCTAGCTTGGGTTTCTGTCAAGCCTACACTAGCACCCTCTGGCTGGGAAAATATAGCCGAGGCGACGTTTTCATGGGAAGGAATCCGGGGATTATCTCCAAATTCACTATCAGCAAAAGCTCGTCCCTCAGCGATCGCTACAGGGGTCAAATTAATTCTATTGGTGCAGTCTCCTACGGCAAAAATATGGGGAACTGAGGTACGGCTATACTCATCTACTGCGATCGCACTATTAATTGTGTAACCGCCAATATTCGGCAAAGATTCAGCATGAGCCCCCATAGCTACTTCTACCCCAGCATTTTCTAAACCCAAACCGGCAAAATTAGGTACTCGCCCGATCGCCATGAGGACTGCATCCACCACAAGGCTAATCTCTAGATCCGTCTGCTTAAAAGTCACCTTCAAGCCCTCTGGGACTTTTTCGATTTGATGGAGGTGAGCATGGTTAAGAATCCTAATCCCCTTCTGGATCATGCCCTCATAAATTCCATCCCGCAGATCTTCATCAAAACCCCGCAAAAACTTATCTCCCCGAATAATTTGGGTAACTTGGGTTCCTAAACCCTGCATAATTCCGGCAAATTCCACGGCAATATACCCTGCCCCAATTACAGCTAATTTTTGGGGTTGTTGGGGCAGCTTAAATATTTCTCTGGAAGTAAGAGTTAGTTCCACGCCGGGAATCTGTGGTCTGACTGCCTCCCCGCCCACAGCAATTAAGATTTTCTCCGCCGTGACTGTCCGTTGAGACAAGCCCTGAGTAACATTCTCAGCTAGTTCGATCGTATGGGCATCCACCAAACTAGCGCTCTGTTCAAACAATTCCACATTGGCATCTCGGAGCATTTTCTTATAAATTCCGTTCAGGCGCATCACTTCATGATCTACTACTGTCACTAATTTACCCCAGTCAAATTCCGGTGCTACCGGACTCCAACCATAGCCCACGGCATCTTTGTAACTCCGAGAGAATTTAGAAGCATAAACCATTAATTTTTTAGGAACACAGCCCCGGATAACGCAGGTACCGCCGACTAGATCTCGTTCAGCGATCGCCACTCTCGCCCCATACTCCTTACCAATTCTCCGTGCCGCCGATACACCACCAGAACCAGCCCCAATCACAAATAAATCGTAATCATAACTCATTAGTTTTAACCTATTCCCAAAATCTCATAATTTTGATTATAATACAGCACCTTGCAAATGGATTTGGTACAGAGATTTTCCTGTTTTTTGTACCGCATTGATATAGTGAAGTGCGATAGCTTTTTTGTCATCACGGTTTAGCACCTAACGTTAAATTATTAATTTCTACTGCACAATGATTAATAGCTTCTTGAGTATTAGGGCTTAGAATCTGCCAAACTAAATATTTTCCGCCTTTAGTAGGAGCCGAGAGAAAAAATACTGGCGGAAACTGAGGAGATTTAAAAGTTTCCGTAGAGCTAATTACCTCCCCTTGCTGATTGTAAATAGCTAATCTTAAGGAAACTCCTAAGCATTCCTGATTTGGGAATTTTACCATTCCTTTAATATGTAGTATTTCTGGTAATGGCGGGAGATAAATTAAGGCACTTACTGGTAATTGGTTACGATAGCCAGCATGGGCTTTTAAGTTATAGATTTGAGGGAATTTCTTTTTAATTTCTAGAGGAAATTGTTGACTTAAAATAATCCAATCTTCCTGCCCTCCGGGAGTTTCTTTCATATCTTGCTGAATTTTTTCTAGAGTTTTTACTGCTAAAGGAATCGAAGTAAAGCGAACACGTTTATAAACTTTTACTATTGCTTTATTTTCCAAAATGAAAGTCTGGGGTAAAAGCTGAAAATCTTGTGAAAACTCCCAGTTTTTATCAAATATTTCTGTAGAAATTCGGGCTACATCATGATGCTTTATAGCAAATCTATACTGCATAGGAAGAGCCATAACTACATATTTAGCAGTCAGCAAACTTTCTAAAGGATAGCTACTACTAGAATCAAAAGATTGGGGGCGAAGCAAGTTTAAAATGGTTTTATTCTTGCCATAGAAAGTAGCCTCAGCATTATTCAAAATACCTCGACTGAGGTAATCCATTGCTGATGAAGAAATTACATAAATTGGCTCTTTATTAGGTGCTAACTGGCGGAGATAGGCTGTTAATTGCTGAATTTGTTGATAATCTTGACGGATTTGGGGTGGATAGTTAGCGGCGAGGAGCGATCGCAGAGGAAACTCTAACTTCCCTAGCCCTGTTAACATAAAAAGAAAATTCAACCCTAAATAAATACTACTGCCAATAATAATTGACTTTGATTTATCAGGAAAAATTCTATAGGCTGTGGTTCCTAGTATTACTAATCCTATGATTGCAAAAGGAGTAAAATGTAAGGTGTATTGAAAACTATCATATCGAATAATAACTAATAAATTAAATAAAGAAATTATGCCTGCACTACTTATAAATATAATTCCTGATATATTCCAAGTACGCTTCATCAAGCCCAGACTAAAACCAAGAATTATTAAACCCCAAGTTAGCCAGCCATAGAAATTGCCATAGTGAACAAAAATCTCTAAGAAAGATAAACTCCAAGAAGCATAGATATCCCTAAAATCTGTAGTTAAGGCACGGTTAGTAAATTCTCTAGCCATAATTACTAAAGTTAGAAGAGCAACGGCTCCCATTAAAATTAATCTTTTACCTAATAAAAATAGATTAGAAATTATTTGTTTCTGTCCAGTAGAAATTGTTACTATACTCTGAACTATTATCCCGCCCACGATAGCTATGTCCATGTAGGCAAAGTGACGACGAAATAGCATTGCTAATCCTAATAATAAGCCGATAAATATAACTCTTCGCCAAGAAATTTGGTTGAGAATTGGTGAGTTTGTTGGTAATTCTTGCGGTTCTAGTTTAGGCAGCAGAAGTAGGATTGTAATACTTATAATTAAGGCTCCTCCAACATCAGGATAGCCCTTTAGGGTAGGTAGCCAACTCATGGGCAGTAAGAGACTAATGAAAGTAGTTAACCAGAAAATTAATAAGGGATTAGCTAGGTATATTAAACGGGAAGCGATCGCCCCCATAACTAAGCTCCAAGGTAATAGATAAACTACCGCCACACTTACAATATAGTTAGTCCGGCTATCCCCAAAAATTAATAATATAGGTAATAAAGGCAGTACAAATAATTGATTATGATCTCGATCTAGAGACTGCCAAATATTAACGATCGCCTTGAGGGGAGATTGTCGCCAAGCACTAACAACTAATTGAGCATTATTATGGTAATAGACCGGAGCAAAATCCCCAGCATAAAAAGTACGTTCGCTACTGGCATAACTAAAGGATACTCCAGCAACAATTAGAAAAATTAAACCCAAGAAACCTAGATTGATGCGCCATTGATCCCTAAATTTAACCATAGTAGTTTTTTTGTAATCTATACCTGCTAGCTAGTTTATAGTTCCCTGAAAATTATATAGTAATATTCCTTAATTTGTAATATCCTAAGATTTATAAGTACTATCTTCCTAGGGCAGAATAATCCAAGATTAAAGAAATCTTAACAAATTTCATAGGCAGTTTATAGTTATGTGGCAACAGATAGCAGATCAGATTACAAAAGTTAGAGGAGAAAGGCTTAAAGTCATAGGACAGAAAGCTATAGGTGGTGGATGTATTAATCAAGGTTATGCTTTACAAACAAATTTACAAACTTACTTTATTAAGCTAAATCATGTAGCACTAGAGGAGATGTTTGTGGCTGAGACTATAGGTTTACAGCAGATACAAACAACAGCAACTATTCGCGTTCCCCAAGCTATTTGTCATGGCGTAATAGGTAATCAAGCTTATTTAGTTTTAGAGTGGTTAGACTTATTAAATTTAGTGCCTAGTAATCACCAAGGTTGGCAGTTAATGGGAGCTAAATTAGCAGCAATGCACCAATTCCCTGTAATTGATTTAGGCTTAAAAAGCGAGTTTGGCTGGGTTAGAAATAATACTATTGGTTCTACTCCTCAAATTAATCCTTGGACAAAAAATTGGGCTGAGTTTTTTGCCCAGTACCGAGTTGGCTATCAACTAGAATTAGCTCAACAGCGGGAGGGTAAATTTACAGAAATCCAGCCAGTTGTAGATGCAGTATATCAAGCTCTAGCTAATCATCATCCCCAGCCTAGTCTGGTACACGGAGATTTATGGGGCAGCAATGCAGCTATTACTCGTGACGGGGAACCGGTGATTTTTGATCCCGCCGGATATGTAGGCGATCGGGAGGTTGACTTAGCTATGACAAAACTATTTGGAGGATTTCCCCAGGCATTTTATCAAGAATATCAACGAATATTTCCTTTAGCTCCGAACTACGAAAAACGAGAAAGTATTTATAACCTTTATCATATTCTTAATCATTTTAATCTCTTTGGAGGTAGCTATAAAGCTCAAGCCACTCAATTAATTAAAAAAATTATTAGTGGTTAATTCCTCATAAATCATTACTCCTCATTAACTACACCCAATATTTCTAGAGGCGAATGTAACAAATAAGTTGGGTTATAGGTTGTTAGTACTTCTACAGAATTAAAACCCCAACCTACAGCAATTATTTTAATTCCGATCTTTTTAGCTGCTTCAATATCCCTCGTTTCATCTCCAATATAAATAACATGATTAATATTAAGATGTTGCTGCCAAATTATTTTCTTAAGACTTCGATGCTTACCAAACAGAGTTGTACTAGAAACCACAAAGTCAAATAAATGTTCTAGATGATTAATTTCCAGAAACTTATTAACATTTTCACTAGAATTAGAGGAAACAATACCTAAAATATGACCATTATCTTTTAGTTTGAATAGAGTCTCTGCCATATCAGAAAATAATTTAGTATGTTCAATTTCTTTAGATAACTCCTTCTGAATTCTTCTGATTAATGAAGGTAATTTAAAAATAGAGACTCCCGATCGCTGAATAACTTGCCAAGCTCCTAATTGTCTAATCTGAGATACATCTTCATTACTAGATGGAGGATAGCCAAATTCACTAGCAAGACTATTTGTAATATCGACAATCCTAGGTAAGGTATCAGCTAAAGTACCATCAAAATCAAAAATCAAGACTTTCTTCTGCATAGGTTTCTAAGGAAGTTAAAAACTAGGAAAATCAATTACTATAAAAATTAAATTCCTATTATTTCTGCTCTCTGGTTCAAAATTTCTTCCATATTACTATAGCAACTCTATTTAAATAATAAACATTCACCAACCCATAATCAGATAATATTCTCCTAGGAAAAACCTATACTAATTCGTAGTTTTCTTTGTTGTAGCTTGATTCTCCTAGGTATAGCACTCGTCCCTCAGATTAGGCAAGGGCTTAAGCTCTCTATTTTCAGACTATGCCAATACCCTAACTTCTTGAGTAATTACTATATAATCTTTAAGTATAATCTTTAAGATTTTATTTTCTCCTTGGAATAAATTCTTAGGTAAAATATCTTAGATATCTTTTCTGTAGGTCTAAGGGAGTTGTGCGATAATGGGGCGACAGTATCAAGATGTAATCCCATGACAGAGTTATTAGAATCACCCATTGATCTAGCAGCGGCTTTCGCCGAGCCGATCGACCTCAATTTTCAACTACCTGACCCAGAAGATGAGGAAATTCCTGATCTAGAGTTTCAGCAACAACTAGATAATGCTTGGCAAGTATGCGATCGCTTCGACCTACAAACCGATATATGGCGGGGTAGAATCCTCAGGGCAATTCGTGACCGAGAAAAGAAAGGTGGCGATGGTCGTGGTACAGGGTTTCTTCATTGGCTGAAAGACCGAGAAATTAGCAAAAGTCAGGCTTATTCCCTGATTCAGTTGGCCAACAGTGCTGACACTCTCCTCGCAGAAGGCCAATTAGACCCTGATGCCATTAATAATTTTAGCAAAAGAGCTTTTCTAGAAACTGCAAAATCTAGCCCCGAAGTTCAGCAACTAGTGAGTGAAGCTGCCCAAAAAGGCGATCGCATCACCCGCCGGGAAGTTAAACAACTTACGGATGAGTGGACTGCCATGAATTCAGAGTTATTACCCTTCGAGGTCAAAGAAAAGGCTGCCGAAGGTTTTATGTCTGCCCGCCATTTAGCACCCCTAGTCAAGGAACTAGAAAAATTACCCCCTTCCCACCTCAGTGCCATACAGGAAGAAGCCGCCGGTAGTCCTGACCTAGATACGGTAAAGCATTTAACTAGCAATGCCCGGAATTTGTCTAAATATCTTGATGCTGCCGCCCAAGTCCAAACTCTCCAGAACTCTTCCCTAGATATAGAAATGGCTCTGACAGAAGCTCTACGCCTTGATTGTTTAAACACAGCAGCTGATCTAGTGAAACAAGCATCCCAGCTAGAGCAGAGTGTGGCCAAGGTATACACCACATGGAAACGATTGAGTAGCTTGTCCGATCGCCTCTACGTAGACACCGGAGCCAGTACTCCCCATTTGCGATCGCTCCTCAACTGCCTCAGCCGCCTCTCTAGCGAAGTAATCGAAGTCCAACTAGGAGACACCGATCAACTAATCCGCCTCAAAGTACTCACCCAAGACAACCCTTAGGCTACTACTTTTTCACAACATAAGGAGAATCTACAGGTTTAGCCTTACCCTGCTTTACCAAAGCTTGATAAAGAAAAGCAGCCACCTCAGCCCTTGTAGCCGTTTTTTGAGGTTGCAAAACCTTTACGTCAGGATAGTTAACCACCAAGTTATTAGCTGTGGCCGCGGCAATTTTGCCATTAGCCCAAGCAGGGATTTGATTCGCATCTTGGAAAACTTGCAACACTTGAGGGGCATCTTGAGGAGGCTGCAAACCTAAACCAGACATCAAAGTAACCAAAACATCCTGCTTAGTGACCGGTTGATTGGGCTTAAATTGACCATCGGGATAACCCTTCATAAAACCAGCTTTTGTCACTGCCTGAATTGACCCGATCGCTGGATTATTTGTACCTACATCAGGATAATTCCCCGATCCATCAGGAGTAGGCAGGGCAAGAACCTGTTGCAATGCTTGGGCAAAATCGGCACGGGTCATCGCTTGATCCGGCGCAAATCTCCCATCAGCTACAGCTGTCATCAACTTCTGTCCCGCTACTACCCCAATAAAGGGTTTAGCCCAATAATTATCCTGAACATCTGGAAAACTTACCACTGGACTGGTTACTTCTGGACTAGGACTAGGGCTAGGACTAGGGCTAACGATCGGAGAAGAAGCACCTATGTTTGGTGTAGCTAAATTCTGAGGAGTAGTCCCGGAGCTAGGAATAGGGAGCGAACTTGCCAAGGGAATTAATGGCACCACGGAGGGCAAAGTTTCTGCCGATGGAGAATTTCCGGGGGGAAGCTGGGTAACCGTTGGTTCCGAGTTAGGGGAAGCTTTAGCGATCGCTTGATTTCCTAAAGAATTCAAGGGGGGAATAACTCCAGATTGTTGGGCTGTAGAGGTGGTGCCAAACCAACTTTGCCCCTTAAACCAAGATTGCCCTGTCTGCCGTGTCCCAAAATAAAAAATCGTTCCCATCGTCCCCAAGGCAACAATACAAGCAATTATTTCATCTAAGGTTAAGGCTGGTCTTCTTCGACGGGGTGGTTCTGAATTAGTCATGGCTTTTCCTTTAGATACTTGTAGATACTTGGTTTCTATAATAGTTCAATGCTTGGATAGTGCCAAAATTTTAACAGAAAAATACCCCTAAAAGAGGTAAGGTCTAGGGCATCTATAGGGATAGTTTTTGTATAGTTTTTCTTAGGTCACAAGGGGCCTAAGCCCCTCGCCTGTAATCCATGAACTAAAAAAAGACCGTACTACAAATTAAAGAGAATGACGCTCTGGTGCTTCGTAATAGACCTTAGAACCTTTATCTTTCACAAAATGACAATTCCAGTAGGCCTTAAAGAAACTTTTCGAGATCGGCTCTGGAGAGTAACGATAATAATCACCAAGAATGGGCTTAATAGCGGCAGTTGCTTCTTTGAGATAGTAATGGGGCATATTTGAGAAAATATGGTGGGCTACATGAGTGCCAATATTATGATGGATCGAGTTAAATAAACCATAATCCCGATCGATCGTAGACAAAGCACCCTTCAGAAAATACCATTCTTCACCTCGATACCAAGGAATATCGGCCTCGGTATGATGCAAAAATGTTACCAAATCTAGCCATACTACAAAAACAAGATAGGGAACCAAGTAATATTTCACTAGAAATAACCAACCAAATTGATAAGTTAAAACACTTAGAAACACTATCATTGCTCCACACCAAACAGAACTAGTTATCACATCCCACTTTTCTGAAGGGCGAAATATAGGACTCTTGGGCAAGAAATGAGAACCACCTTCTCGATCGGGCGACCTGCGAAACAAATAAATAGGATAGGCAATT
Source organism: Coleofasciculaceae cyanobacterium OTE_70_metabat_329 (assembly GCA_031374985.1). Classification (GTDB taxonomy): domain Bacteria; phylum Cyanobacteriota; class Cyanobacteriia; order Cyanobacteriales; family JAAUUE01; genus JAAUUE01. The sequence goes on from JANMHD010000030.1 coordinate 12,533, forward strand.
AATGGCGTATAAAAACGCAGCAATTTTTCATACCAAGGCATTTGCTCATACTTAGTTTCACTAACTGGATACCAACTTTCATCCGTATCTAGATTACCCGTATTAGCGTGATGGGTTCTATGACTAATCCGCCAGCCATGATAAGGAACAAGAATAGGTGTATGAGATAGATGTCCAATTAAACTATTTAGCCATTTATATCGGGAAAAAGAACCATGACCACAATCATGACCCACCACAAATAAAGCCCAAAACATAGTTCCCTGCATCAACCAAAAAAATGGAAAAAAGAACCATGAATTAAGTAAAGCTGCGATCGTATAAAGACCAGCGATAATCGTAATATCTAGAAAAAAGTAGGCTAGAGACCTTCCTGTAGAAGGTTCAAAACAATAGCTAGGAATAGCGAGCTTTAAGTCCTGTAAAGAAAAAGGTAATTTCGTCGCATACAGCGGATCTACAACATCCACTTTTGAGAGATTAGTTTCTAATTGCACAAGGTTTCCAGTTAAGTATAGTTTAGATAATCTACCCCAAAACCTATCAATCATAGACAAGCTATGAGGATAGAAATTGCAAACGCAAACTATCTTAACCTTATCTGAAGCATTTTTACCAAAAATCTTGCCTCAGTCCTTGGTGATCAAGACAAATAGAGTCTTAGGCTGCTTGCTCAGGTGCTCAATCAAGAGAATCTATCTCTAAGGGAAGAATAACTTGAAACTCCGTACCCTTATTTAATCCTGAAGTAAGTTTTAGCTTACCTCCATGTTTTTCAGTAATGATCTGGTGGCTAATGGCTAATCCTAAACCCGTCCCCTTCTCGGCAGATTTAGTGGTAAAAAACATATCAAAAATTTTCTCTTGAACTTCGGGGGGGATGCCATCTGCATTGTCTGCGATTGTAATAGAAACTTCTTGGGAATTAAGAATACTAGTCGTAATTGTTAACCTAGGCGTTTGTAAAGGGGAACCTTGAGCTTTCTCTCGTGACTGCTTGTCTTCTAGGGCATCAATCGCATTACTAATAATGTTCATGAAAACTTGACTAAGCTGCCCAGAATAACAATTGACTGGGGGAATTTCTCCATAGTTCTTAACTACTTCAATCCCATATTTGAGGCGACTTTTAATTAAGAGTAGAGTGTTATCAATACATTCATGAAGATTAGTTTCTTTTTTAGTCGTTCCTCCCATGTGGGAGAAAGTCCGCAAGCCCTTGACTAATTCCTTAATTCGTTCTGAAGCTAATCCGACACTTTTTAATAAACTAGGTAAATCATCATAGAGAAATTCTAATTCCACCTCATCTTTTAACTGTTCCATTTCCCTAGAACTTTGAGGATATTCCTGTTCATAAGCCTGGGCAACTGTGATTAAAGATTGACAGTAATTATTGAGATATTGCAAGTTCCCCACAATAGTATTTACTGGGTTTCTAATTTCGTGAGCCACACTCGCCACCATCTGCCCCAAAATTGCCATTTTTTCTGTCTGCATCATTTGCTTTTGCGTCTGCTGCCGGATCAGCTCAGCACTAAGCTCTTGAATTTGAGACTGGGCAACTAAGAGTTGATGGACATCTACCACTCGGTAATCTTGGGCGGACAAACGGACTAAAATTGGTTCGTAGCGCTCCTTGGGCGATCGCATCAAGGCAGACCGGGCAGCATCTACGATCGCAGTGTCTTTTGACAGGATTAGCATGTCCTGCTGGATAATGTGGTGAAGGGCTAGAATAGGACGTTTTAGAAATAGCGATCGACCAAAGGGACGGCTTAGGTATTCCCAAAATATTGATCGGGAGATCATGCCCAAAAAGTTGGTGCCATCTACAATAATTACCCCTGGCAATAGAGGATGAGTATCTAGTAATTCCCCCACAGATCTTCCAGTTTCAGTAGTTTCTACCTGAACCTTATAAAGCCACAAAGCTTCTAAAGTGGAATCTAGACGAATTTCTTGGTTGGGAGAATCGGAAATCGAGATAAGAGTCGGTTGATCTGTAGAAGGGTTTACCGTATTCATCATATTCAAGTATAGGTTTTAGGGGTAAAGGAACTTGATAAATATCATGGAATTCTAGCTAAAAATTAGTTAATAGTTAAATTAAATACCATCTAAATTATGATTAGATGCTAACACACTTAATTGAAAATATAGTAACTTAATTCACTTAACCGAACCTTAATCTTTTACCTCAAAACTATCTTGATAAGCCTTAACTAGCTACGTAAATTCACTTGTTCTTGTAGCCAACTATCCACCGGTTGCCCATCTTTACGGCGGAGTTCTATTTCTATAGAAATAACTAAGTTTGAGCCGGGGGGAGCGGGGTGCTTATGAAATAAAATATCGTATTCTTCCGGGTTGTGATTGTAGGATTTTAACCAATCCCGTACCTTAATCGGGGCAAACATTCCTTGACCTTCTTGAAAAAGACGACTAATTTGCATTTGTAAGTTATAAGGATTTATCCGTGCCATGATTTTTAGTTAATTAGCTATACCTTGATTAATTAGTTCTCGAAACTGGATCATATCTTGGCGGGGATCCACATGACTGACTTGAACTGCGATGCGATCGCCCAGCTTCACCTGCCGATTAAACCGGATGGGTAATTCTAATCCTAAATCCTCTAAAAGAATCAAACCTAAATTTTCATGCTCCCGGAGCCAACGCAATACTAAAGCCTGCCACACCTGATCAGAATTACGGCGAAGAAATTCTAGCCCCCAATAGCGATTAGTTTGCCGCTCCACGAGGGTAGCTTCGTAGGCAGAACTGGTGACACTCTGGAGGACTTGCTGGAGTTCGACCAAAGAAAAAGGCAAGTCTGATCCCCGGAGATGGGCCTTGATCTGAAAATGTGCCAATAGGTCTGTGTAGCGGCGGATGGGAGAGGTAACTTGAGTATAGGTATTAAGGGCTAGGCTAGAATGCCGGGCGGGGCTGGTGGACATTTCACTGCGGGGCATACAACGGCGCAAAGCACAAGAACGTACAGGCCCAGAGGGCAGTTGTAAAAGCTCTTCTTCCGAGGGCAGTTCCGGCTGGGGTTGACTCCGAAAAGGGAGGGGTAATTGGTGTTCCTGCCCGTAGCGTCCTGCTACCTCTCCGGCGAGAATCATCATTTCTGCCACCAATTGCCGAGAAGCTGTGTCATCTAAAAGCTCCACGGTGACTTCCGATTCATCTTGCACCTTAATAATTGCTTCAGGCAGGCGAATAGTTACCGAACCTTGAGAACGTCGCCATAGTTCTCGCTTTTTTGACCAAGCGGCGATCGCCTCTAATTCTTGCTCCCCCTGCACTCCTAGTAATAACATTTCATCTACATCTTCGTAAGTGAGGCGGTAGGTGGGTTTAATTAGGCTGGGATGAATTTCGTACTCTTCCACTGCTCCTGTAGCATCTAATATCACTCCAAAACTAAGGGCAGGACACAATTTTCCCTGCCGCAGACTCATAGGTCCGGTGGCTAGATCCGGGGGAAACATGGGGATCATTCCTGTAGGTAAGTATACAGTCGTACTCCGCTTTCTTGCCTCCGTATCTAGTTCATCGCCGGGAACTACAAGCCGGGAGGGATCCGCAATGTGAATCCATAACCGCTGCTGCCCTGTAGCTAAGTATTCCACACTCAAGCCGTCATCAATTTCTTTGGTACTCTCATCGTCAATGGTGTAGACCTTGAGGTGAGTAAGATCAAGACGGCGATCGGCATCGGCATCATCAGGATAGGTAGCAAGACATTGTTGAGCCACGGTCAGCACCTTAGGAGAAAATTGCAGGGGAATTTGACTACGCCGCAGGAAAAGGTTTTCGTTGGGACTCCACCATTTTAGGTCTAGGAGTAACTGCCAAGCAGCATCAGGATAGTTAGGACGATTGAGAATACCGAGGATTTCTTGGGCAGCTTTGACGGTTGTTTCTGGCTGGAGTACCCATTTTTCTAGGGCTTCAAGCCGGGGGCGATCGCTCTCCTGCCACACCACTTCCTGCCCAGCTAAACGATCATGAACCCGCTGAAAAAATTCCTGCTCGGAACGCTGCCTTTGCTCGGCAACAGTAATTTGGTGTTTGATTTCAGCAATCACACTAGCAGGACGCGGCTCATAACTATCTGCTTTTTGCTTAAAGTAGAGCTTATCTTCCGAGAGTAGGTAGTAGGCGGCGTAGCAAAATTCTGGGCTTTGGTCAGAAAATAATATCTGCGCCATGCCGGGAATATTTATGACTTCTCCATCCTCCACTAGGAGTTCCCACGCAACTTCTAAGCCAGTAGGGTCTAGGTAGGGCTGTACTGCCTGCCAAAATTTAGACAGATCGCTAGTTTTATAGGTATTACCTTTGATCTCGTAGGTAATCTGGCGGGGGTGGATAGTGTGGGATTGTTGATGATCATCCATGACCACCCAGTGCTTTTTGCCCTCTGGACGAGTTACGATCGCTAACCTGCGTTCGCCCTGTAACCGAAATTCGATCAAAGTTCCTGTTTCCACACCTAACTCGCCCTAAATTCATGAGTTGTTCGATCGTAGAGCCTGAATGGTGGCCTTAGAAATAACTAAAGAAATAACTAATTTAAGTACCACATCGCTAGGTATCAGCCCTCTAGCATTCTAACCTTCAGCATTAATAAAAGGTAACAAAGCTACAATCCGCGCTTGTTTAACGGATTGAGTGAGGTCTCGTTGTTGCTTGGAAGTCAAGCCTGTAATCCGCCGGGGTAAAATCTTGCCACGTTCGGTAATAAAGCGGCGGAGAAGTTCAATATCTTTATAGTCAATAACAGTACCGGGTTTGATAGGGGAAAGACGTTTACGAAAGTAAGCCATAGTTTTCAGGGAATTATTTTAGGTTTATTGAGGTAATTATTCTGAGTTTGTATAGGGTCGGAAATTTTTATTTGATTTCCTTGTGGGTCGTGTGCTTATTGCAGTGGCGACAGAACTTTTTTAGCTCCAAACGGGCTGTGGTGTTCCGGCGGTTTTTCATGGTGGTATAACGAGATACTCCGGGCGATCGTTTATCTGTGTTACTGCGGCACTCAGTACACTCTAAGGTAATAATGATCCGAACTCCTTTCTTAGCAGCCATAATATTTTAGGGGAAAGTTTACTTAATTAATTAATATAGACACAGTCTTTTATTGTCTCATAGAGCGTTGAATTTTAGCAACTAGCTTTTTCAGGCGCAAATCGAGAGAAAAGCCCCGTTGACTTTGAGCAGTGATGGTTTTGGCTATGCGATCGTGGAAAGCTTGGCGATAATCTTCATCTCCCAGGGCTAGAATGCAATCCACTGCCAAGGGAGCGGTTAGCAATACCAAAATCATGGCATTAGTTAAGCCAATCATCAAGCCATTAGCTGCCAACACAGCACCAGTCCCAGTAATTCCTTCCCGTTTCATCATGGCAATTAGAGTAGGAATCCGATTTGCTCTCTCTTCTAAAACCTTGATATCCAAAGCCCAGCGCCCCAAACTTTGCCCCCGGTTATTTGCTGGTAAAAACACTCGTAAACAAATCCATCCCCCGGCAAATACGAACGATTGAAGTAATCCTGTCCCGGCAAAGGGTAAACTAATTAACCAGATAGTAAAGAAATCAATGGCAAAAGCTCCAATCCTTCTTCCCCAAGGCACTTTCGGCGCTCGGAAGGGGATTCGTTCTTCTCTGTCTTCTGGCGGCTCTCTAAATTTTTCGATAGACATAAGTTTTAGAGGGGGCGATCGTCAATCAGCGAAATTTCGCAATTTTACTATATTTTCTTTAGTTCTATCGCTTATAATCCTACGACAAAAGTCCAATTTTGGTCTAACTATCCTTATTATCAGCAGATATGCCAGCAACAAGTGAATTAAAAAATGAATTAGTAAAACCTTTCCTAAAATGGGCTGGAGGAAAGAGACAGCTTCAAGAAGTTTTAAGAGCTAATCTGCCTAGGGAATGGGATAGAAACTCCAAATGTTACT
>JANMHD010000050.1:0-1879 GCA_031374985.1 Coleofasciculaceae cyanobacterium OTE_70_metabat_329
ATTATGGAGTATCAAACAGCAGGGGTTTAGCGATCGCCAGATTGGTTTTGCTACCAAGAAACACGAGGATGAAGTCCGGGCCTACCGGAAATCCTTAGGAGTTGTACCTGCCTACAAAACCGTAGATACCTGTGCCGCAGAGTTTGAGGCTCTCACCCCCTACTACTATTCCACCTACGAAGAAGAGTCGGAAATCTTACCTAGCACTCGCCGGAAGGTAATGATCTTGGGAGGCGGTCCTAACCGAATCGGCCAGGGGATTGAGTTTGATTATTGTTGTTGTCATGCTGCCTACGCCCTAAGTAAGGCAGACTGGGAAACCATCATGGTCAATTCCAACCCCGAAACCGTATCTACCGACTACGACACTAGCGATCGCCTCTACTTTGAACCCTTAACCAAGGAAGATGTCCTCAACATTATTGAAGCGGAACAACCGGCAGGGGTAATTGTCCAGTTTGGGGGACAAACGCCTCTAAAACTGGCAATTCCCTTGCAAAGATATCTAGAGGCGGCTAATTCCTCTACGAAAATTTGGGGAACTTCTCCCGATGCCATCGATACTGCCGAAGACCGGGAACGCTTTGATCACATCCTGCGGGAATTAGACATTAAACAAGCTCCCAATGGTTTGGCACGGACAACAGAAGATGCTCTGATTGTGGCCAAGAAAATTAGCTATCCTGTAGTGGTGCGGCCGTCCTACGTGTTGGGGGGCAGAGCTATGGAGATTGTCTATTCTGATGAAGAGCTAAAGCACTACATGACCTATGCGGTACAAATTGAGCCAGATCACCCAATTTTGATTGATAAGTTTCTGGAAAACGCTATTGAAGTGGATGTGGATGCGATCGCAGACCAGACGGGCAAAGTAGTAATTGGTGGAATTATGGAACACATCGAGCAAGCAGGGATCCATTCCGGGGATTCCGCCTGCTCTATTCCGACTATGACCCTGACTCCCGAAGTTTTGGCAATTATCCGGGAGCAAACAGTGAAATTAGCCCAACGCTTACAGGTTATTGGCTTGATGAATATCCAGTTTGCCATCCAAGGAGAGCAGGTATTTATCCTAGAGGCTAATCCCAGAGCTTCTCGCACCGTCCCCTACGTTTCTAAAGCCACGGGAGTTCCCCTAGCAGGTTTCGCCTCCCGGATTATGGCGGGACAGACCTTAGAGGAGTTGGGTTTCACTGAGGAAATCGTTCCCACTCATGTGTCCGTAAAAGAAGCTGTTCTGCCCTTTGAAAAGTTTGCCGGCACTGATGTGTTGCTTGGGCCAGAAATGCGATCGACCGGAGAAGTAATGGGCATTGATCAGAGCTTTGCCGTAGCTTTTGCTAAGGCTGCACTTGGCGCTGGTCATAAACTGCCCTTGAGCGGCACGGTGTTTTTCTCCATGAACGATCGAGATAAGTCTAAGGTTATTCCTGTAGTCCGGGAATTTATTGATCTAGGTTTTCGGATTATTGCCACAGAAGGAACCCGAAAAGCCTTCAAAGCCGAGGGGTTAGAAGTAGAATTGGTGCTTAAACTTCATGAGGGCAGACCCCATATCTTGGATCAGGTAAAAAATCAGCAAGTACAGTTGATGATCAATACTCCCTCTGGGGAAGAAGCTCAAGCTGACGGGAAGCTGCTCCGGCGATCGGCTCTTACCTATAAAGTGCCTATGATCACTACCATTGCTGGAGCAAAAGCCACAGCGGCGGCGATTCGTTCCCTGCAATCTCAGCCGATGGCGGTCAAGGCATTGCAGGATTATATTAAGTAGTCATACATGGGAATGAGATGTGGGGCCCTTTTTTGCGCCCATATCAATAAATAATAAAAAATGGGAAATATAAAAACCCACCCGGGCACGAGGGGTATTCTTCCG
>JANMHD010000084.1:0-7840 GCA_031374985.1 Coleofasciculaceae cyanobacterium OTE_70_metabat_329
CTGCTGTGGTAAATCTAGTGCCTTAGCCCATTGTTGCGCCCAGCATAGAGCAGAATACCAGAGGGCATTAATTTCAATACATTTACCACAACGGGGAGTAACGGGTTGCCCTTCCACTAAAACATCCATCCAAGTAATTGCCACTTGGGAATCATTCCAAGTTAATAAGCCATCGATCGCATCCACCCGAATATTAAATTTAGTTCCTCTTGCCAAGGCTTTATAAATTTTCCTGACTATGGGATACTGTTCTTTCAAGAAATCCCAATCCCCTGTAGCTTCTAAGTACAAACCAAGGGTTTCAATCCACCACAGAGAAGCATCAAGAGAATTATAAATAGGTTCATTCTGGCCTTCAGGAAAGGTATTGGGAATTAAACCATCCCGGCAGTAATGGCTCATGGTCTGCAACAGGCCCTTGGCAATATCAAAGCGGCCAGTGGTCAGAGTCAATCCCGGCAAAGCAATCAAGGTATCTCTACCCCAATCATCAAACCAGTGATAACCAGCAATCACCGTCGGGCTGCCCGTACTAAGACGGGAGACAATAAATTGATCACTAGCGGTTATTAATTGGGATATAAAAGGTTTGGAAGATAGATTAGCTATGGTAACTAGCTGCTGCCGCCGACCCAACTCCTGCTCTAAGGCTTGAGTAAAATCTGTTGGTTCTAAGACTGGTAGCAAAGTTTCCCTACCCCCCAAACGAGCCTCTAGAGTGACCTGATCGCCGGGATTGAGAGATATCAAAAGTAATCCGGGATTGTATAAATCTTCTCGATCGCTCAGCCCTCGTGCCTGTTCTTCTGGATAAAAATAGTTCCAATACCAGTAACTATGAGGTTGATAATCGCCTTTGCTCCAGCGTAATAGCCAAGGGGTTCCTTGAAAAGGTGAGGTTAGCTGAAAATGAACCTGTTGATGATGAAGATATTGCTGAAAGTTGTAGTTATAACTGGCAAATTGTTGATGGTGAAAGTTGCGATCGGCAATCAGGGGAAGCAACATCAAGGTGGCAGGGGTCTTACCTTGATAAGTATACTCCACTAAAATGCGTTGTTGTAGAGGTTCCTTTAGGAGTACAGAGGGCATGAACAACCGTCGTTTCAGGCGCCAATCATGCTTTTGCCAAACCCAAGTCGGCACTGGCTCTATACTAAAAGATTGTAAAGACCGAAATCCCTCAGGGGCGATCGTTCCGTCAGTCCAGAAGTTAGTCCCCAACTTAGAAATATGTTCCCCCACTTGCAAGGTAGCTTCCAGGTGAGAAAGCAACAGTCTCCGGTCTCCTGGTGGCTGGAGAGCAGCAATTAACCAACCGTGGTAGGTACGAGTCCGGGCATCACTAACTATCCCGCTAGCAAATCCCCCAGTACTATTAGTAAGTAGCCATTCCTGTTGATCTTGGTGCTGCATAGTTTGTTTCCTTCTCTAGATATATCTCACGACAAATCCTAAGACATGATTGTGTAACTACCAAAGACTTTGAGCATTTCCGTATGGGCAGTTAGTTCCTGAAGAGCAGATTGTAGGGTGACTGATTGTAACTCCGCTTCCACATCAACAAAAAATATATAGTCTCCAAAAGAACGACGGGTGGGGCGAGATTCAATTCGACTGAGATTAATACCTCTAGTTGCAAAAATTTGGAGGGGATACATCAATGCTCCCGGCACGTTAGCTGGCACACTAAAGGCTAGGGAAGTATGACTACCTACAGTAGTAGAGGTTAATCCTACTATCCAAAAACGGGTGAAGTTATCAGCATAATCATTAATTCTTTCTGCCAAGATCGGCAAATTGTAGAGTTGCGCCGCCCTAGGAGCGGAAATTACCCCAGTAGTCAGATCCTCCTCTAGATAATGTAGTGCATCTGTAGTGGAATTGGTAGGCAAACGCTGCACTTGGGGCAAAAACTGATCTAGCCATCCTTGGCACTGTCCTAAAGCTTGGGGATGGGAATAGACTACTCGTAAATCTTCTAGTTTAGCTGCCTTAGAAATTAGGGCATGGACAATGGGCAGCACGAGAGCTTGCTGAATCTTTAAGTTTTCCCATTGCCATAAACTATCCAAGGTTAGGGCGACACTGCCTTCGATCGAATTTTCTACCGGGACGATTGCTCTATCCATTTCCTGAATTGCCACTGCCCTCAATACTTGAGAAATACTACTATAGGCAAATAGTTCTGCTACCTGCCCTGTATTTTGTTTCAGCCATTGTGAATAGTTAATCGCTATAGTCTCGCTATTCGTACCAGCAGGGCCAAGGTAGGCAAGGGATAGGGACATGGGGGGAGGAGGTAAGGGGAGGTAAAGAAGATAAAGGAAATTGGTAAATAACTTGATTTTCTGCTGTCAATCTAACTAATTTATCTAACTGCATCTATTCGCAATTCTTCACTCCTATTCTGTACCTCCCTGTACCTCCCTGTACCTCCCTGTACCTCCTTCACAAAATTGGCAAGGAGTTTTAAGCCTTGACTAGAGGATTTTTCTGGGTGAAACTGAACGGCGGTGAGGTTATCTTGGGCGATCGCTGCGGTGACTTTTTGAGTGCCGTGGGTGACAGTAGCCGCAATTACTTCTGGGTCTAGGGGATCAACATAGTAGGAATGGACAAAATAAACCCAAGGATTAGGATCCAGGCCTTGCCAGAGACTAACTTGGGGTTGAGTAATTTCTAGCTGATTCCAACCCATATGAGGAATAGTCAAGCCCGGTTCGGGGCGGAACTTGCGTACCATACCCGGAATAATTCCTAAGCCTGGTTCTGTTCCCTCTTCGCTGCCATCAAAGAGAATTTGTAACCCCACACAGATACCCAAGAAGGGTTTACCACTCTGGACGGCCTGGTGGATAGTGGATTCGAGATGGTGCGATCGTAGCTGTTGCACCGCATAGTCAAACGCCCCCACTCCGGGCAGGATCACCGCATCTGCATCGGCAATTATCTGGGGAGAATCTGTCACCACAGTCTCAGCCCCAGCCTTAGCTAAACCTTTACATACGGAGTGCAGATTACCCACTCCATAATCCACCACGGCAATAATTGGCATTGATCTAGATCCTAAACAACTATTCTAGTTAAGTTAATCTATCTAAAATTGTAGAGGTAAAAGTATTTAAAAACAAAGGACGTAGGGTTATTACGTCCTTACTTAAAAATAGTTAAGAATCTTTCTATCTCTAACGGAAGCCGATCGATGCTTGCCAGACAAAGGCTAACAGGAGGAAAAACACAGGGATAATGGGCAGAATATCTACCAAAGGGCTAAAGGCAGAATAGGCTTCGGGCAATTTTGCGAAGAGCAGGGCTGCTTCCATGATTTTATGTACCTTTTACAATAAAGTTTTCTAAGAATTGTGCCACATTTTAACATAATAAGGACTTTCTTAGAAACTACTTTCCTAGATTAATTTAAGGTAAAGATAGGCTGAGAGGTGCTTAGCCTATCCTATCTTTGATTCAGCACTATTAAATTTGGTTAGATAATTGGTCGTATTGTGGGATAATTCTTAACAGAGTTTTTAAGATTGATTCCTCCCAATTTTTGTATGAGCGACCAAGTGAACAATTCAACTCCTGACCAGTCTAGCGACCAATCTCTTGACCAAGCCAGTAGTGAGCAAACTGTTGCAACTCTAGATCGTCATGAGTGCCGAGCCTGCGGCTATGTCTATGAACCAACCAAAGGGGACAGTACTGGAAAAATTCCTGCCATGACCCAGTTTGAAGACCTCCCCGCCAGTTGGCGGTGTCCTGTTTGTGGGGCAAAAACTCTCCAATTTCAAAATGTTGGTGTCTTAGGCAAGGCTTCTGGCTTTACAGAAAACCTTGACTACGGCTTAGGGGTAAATCGTCTCACCCCCGGACAGAAAAATTTATTAATATTCGGCTTCTTGGCTTTGGGAATAGTCTTTTTTATCAGTCTATATGGGCTACGTTAGTTCTGTAGTCTATAATTCTTCGCAATCTACAAAGTAATTAAATTCAACATATACCTAGTGCGATTTAAATAATGAGAAGTTTATTAAAAAAAATAAAGCAAGGTTTAATTCTAGGGGCGATCGCTATCCTCTGCTATAGTTGCGGCTTTGCTCCAGGCCTAAGCTACAATCCTTGGCAAATAGTTCCTTTACCGACAGAATCTACCCTGCAAGATATCGCCTTTAGTAATAATCCCCAGCATATTTGGGTAGTTGGCAGCAACTCTACCCTCTTAGAAACTACCAATGGGGGAGACACTTGGCAGAGTCGCAATCTCCAGCTAGGAGAGCAAAATTATCGGTTTAATTCTGTTAGTTTTCAGGGGCAAGAAGGTTGGATATCTGGGGCACCAGCAATTCTTTTACATACCCTTGATGATGGAGCAACGTGGTCACGGGTTCCTCTCAGTGAAAAACTACCGGGTGAACCAACAGTCGTAACTGCCCTAGGGGAAAAATCAGCAGAACTGGCCACTAATGTAGGGGCAATCTACCGCACAGAAGATAGCGGTAACCACTGGAAAGCAATGGTAACAGAAGCTGTAGGTGTTGTCCGTAATATCTATCGTAATAGCGATGGACGCTACGTAGCTGTGTCCTCTAGAGGAACTTTCTACTCCACTTGGGAGCCGGGAGAATCCGCTTGGACTCAACACCTGCGGGGTAGTTCCCAGCGCCTGCAAAATATGGGGTATGGTACAGATGGCCGTCTCTGGTCTCTGGCACGGGGCGGGAAAGTAGAGTTTAGTCTACCTGATAACCTAGAAGCTTTTGATGAACCAATTTATCCAGAATTTTCTACTAGTTGGGGTTTACTAGATTTAGCTTATCGCACACCCAAAGAAATTTGGCTATCTGGGGGGAGTGGTAATCTTCTTTGTAGCTTAGATGGAGGAAAAACTTGGCTTAAGGATAGAGAAATAGAAAATGTACCTTCTAATCTTTACCGTATTGTCTTTTTCTCTCCCGATCAAGGATTTATCCTTGGCCAACAAGGGGTATTGTTAAAGTATTCTCAACCTGTATAAGAGGATTAGACATCCTCTAGGCATTGTTTACCGGTTTGACTGGACAACAACTTACTATAAAACTAGTGGTTAATAATTAACAATAACTAAAGTTAACTACTAACTAGATTGGGTGAGTTGAGCCAAAAATTACGTTATGATATCTAATGAAATTTTCATTGTTTTAATAGGAGAAAGCACTAATGGCAGGTACTACAGGTGAACGTCCGTTCTCAGATATTATTACTAGCGTTCGTTATTGGGTGATCCATAGCATCACTATTCCCGCTTTGTTTATTGCCGGCTGGTTATTTGTCAGCACGGGATTAGCTTATGATGCCTTTGGTACTCCCCGCCCCAATGAGTATTTTACTCAACAAAGACAGGAAGTCCCGATCGTGTCTGATCGCTTTGAAGGTAAGAAACAAATTGATGAATTTATTAATAAATAAGTTTGACTAAAGAATAGGTAAAAATCATGACTAGCAATACCCCTAATGAACCAGTTACTTACCCAATTTTCACTGTGAGATGGCTGGCAGTACACACCCTAGGCGTACCTACAGTATTCTTTCTAGGTGCGATCGCTGCAATGCAATTTATTCAAAGATAAAGGAGAAAAATCATGGCCGACGATCGTCCCCGGAACCCCAATGCTCAACCCGTAGAACTCAACCGTACTTCCCTTTACTTGGGACTATTATTAGTATTTGTATTGGGTATTCTTTTCTCTAGTTATTTCTTTAACTAAATATGGAAATAAGCTCTCTACCTTAATAGGGGGAGTATTACCAAAAATAGCTTTTGTATTATCATAATATCCGTAATAATTTAGGAGGTGAAAATTATGTTTGCCAATGGGAGAATCCCCCTGTGGTTAGTGGCAACTGTCGCCGGTTTGGGTGTAATTACAGTAGTTGGACTATTTTTCTATGGAGCCTATGCTGGTTTAGGTTCTTCTATTTAGGAATTGTCACTAAGTCAATTAACTAGATTAGATGCCCTTGTACTAAAAATATCCATAAAATATCAAGAAAACCGTTTTTCTAGCTTTAGGAAAACGGTTTTTTATAGAGATTAGGCGATTTATGGAACTTATAGCGCTTGCCAAGGGGGTTAGGATAGACAAGAGGCTTAAGCCCCTTGTTTCCTATAAATTTCAACCCCATAATCTCCTTGTCGATTGCTATAACGACGAATGCTAACGGATTACTTCGCAAACTTATTGATATTGCTCCAGAAAATCTAAGGCTTGATTGCGTAACTCGTAATACTCCTTAGATTCCCGCAATTTGTGGCGATCGCGTGGACGAGGTAATGGAATATCTAACACTTTCCCAATGGTCGCTTTGGGGCTATTAGTCATCATCACTACGCGATCGGACATGAAAATCGCCTCATCAACATCATGAGTAATCATCATCACCGCTTGGCGCTGATTCTCCCAAATATCTAGAACTTGCTGTTGGAGCTTAGGTCTAGTCAAAGCATCTAGCGCCCCAAACGGTTCATCTAACAGTAGCATTTTAGGACGAGTCGCTAAAGCTCGGGCAACCCCAACTCTCTGTTTCATTCCGCCTGAAAGTTCGTGAGGATATTTATCGGCGGCGGCGGTGAGATTCACCATTTCAATATGTTCATCTACTATGGCGATTTTTTCGTCTCGACTTGCAGTTTTGAACACTTCCTCCACCGCCATGTGAATGTTTTCTCTTGCCGTCAGCCAAGGCAGTAATGAATAGCCCTGAAAAACCATCATCCGCTCGGCTCCTGGTTTGCGAATCAGCTTACCTTCTAAGGTGACTGAACCTGAGGTCGGCTTTTCTAACCCTGCGACAATTCTCAAGAGGGTAGACTTGCCGCAGCCTGAGTGACCAATCACCGAGACATATTCCTGCTCAGCGATCGCAAGGTCAATGCCATCTAGCACCACAAATGGACTGCCATCGGGTTTGCGAAATGACTTGCCGACATTTTCGATCACTAAAAATGTTTTGTCATTGTGATGATGGTTAGATTGGAGGTTAGTTTGGGATGTAATCATACAATCTTTTAGTTTCTAGATTAATTGGACTTAGGCAAGGAAAAAGAATTGAGGAGCATTTGCTCGAATTTCAAAGCTGTTTAAATAGCCGATGGGATTGCTAGGGTCAAAGGATTTGCGATCAATAAAGGCTGAGGAAGGTTCTACTTTATAATCCTCTGCTGGACATTTAATACCCATTTCATCGGCAATTTCTCGATATAAATCCGTTCGCCATGCTTGACGGGCGATCGCTTCGGCATCTTTAGGAAATTCAGGGATTTGTCCCCAACGGCTTGCTTGTGTCATTAACCAGAGACTCTGGGATTGCCAGAGAAAAGTAGAATGGTCGTTGGCAATATCAGAAGTAGAAGTGGGTATTTCAAAGAAAATGGTTGTTTCTAAGCTGTTGGTGATACGTGGTTGCTTATCAAATCCTCCATAGTTGTAGTTTCCTAAAATTGCAGGTCGTGTATATTTAATATTAGCTCCAGTAAAGGAGCGTTGGGAGATGATTTTAGCGACTTCTTCTCGATTAGCAGGTTCACTGCAATACTGACAGGCTTCGATCATCGCTTTTACTAGCGAGCGGTAGGTTTTAGGATAGTCTTTAATAAAGGATTCGCTCACCGCTAAGAGGCGATCAGGATGACCATTCCAAATTTCTCGCCCTTGAGCAAAGGTAAACCCAATTCCTTCATTACCTGCGATCGCTCTTGTATTCCAAGGCTCTGCAACCATATAGGCTTGGATCGCATCCATCCGCATATTGCTTACCATCTGTGGGGGTGGGGTGATAATGGAACGCAATTCTGCAAGGG
>JANMHD010000088.1:0-22548 GCA_031374985.1 Coleofasciculaceae cyanobacterium OTE_70_metabat_329
GGTTGGATTACTAGTACTGAAAACCGTTTATACATCGGTTGGTTTGGTTGTTTAATGTTCCCTACATTATTAACAGCTACTTCTTGTTACATCATCGCTTTCATCGCAGCTCCTCCAGTTGATATCGATGGTATCCGTGAGCCTGTAGCAGGTTCTTTATTATACGGTAACAACATCATCTCTGGTGCAGTTATCCCTAGTTCAAACGCTATTGGTATTCACTTCTACCCAATCTGGGAAGCAGCTTCTGTTGACGAATGGTTATACAACGGTGGTCCTTACCAATTGGTAGTGTTCCACTTCTTGATCGGAGTGTTCTGCTACATGGGTCGTGAGTGGGAACTTTCCTACCGCCTCGGTATGCGTCCTTGGATCTGTGTTGCTTACTCTGCACCTGTTGCAGCTGCAACCGCAGTGTTCTTGATCTACCCAATTGGTCAAGGTTCGTTCTCTGACGGTATGCCTTTGGGTATCTCCGGAACCTTCATCTTCATGTTGGTTTTCCAAGCTGAGCACAACATTCTGATGCACCCCTTCCACATGATGGGCGTTGCAGGTGTGTTTGGTGGAAGCTTGTTCTCCGCAATGCACGGTTCGTTGGTGACTTCTTCCTTGGTTCGTGAAACGACTGAAGTGGAAAGCCAAAACTATGGTTACAAGTTCGGTCAAGAAGAAGAAACTTACAACATCGTTGCAGCTCACGGCTACTTCGGTCGTTTGATTTTCCAATACGCTTCTTTCAACAACAGCCGCTCCTTGCACTTCTTGCTCGGCGCATGGCCAGTTGTCGGAATCTGGTTCACCGCGTTGGGTGTTTCCACGATGGCGTTCAACTTGAACGGTTTCAACTTCAACCAATCCATCCTCGACTCTCAGGGTCGTGTGGTCGGAACTTGGGCTGACGTGATCAACCGCGCTAACTTGGGTATGGAAGTAATGCACGAGCGCAATGCTCACAACTTCCCTCTAGACCTAGCTGCTGTGGAAGCTCCTTCCATCAATGGTTAATTCTTGAGACTCCAAGTCTAATTTGAAAACTAAGCTAGTCATCTAGCGATAAGCACCCCCATTACTGGAGGTGCTTATTTTTTGAGGATTATTATCGGCAACTCAAAATTTGATTTTCAAGGGAGATTTTGAAAACTTTAAGACTATTCTGGCAAGCCCCAATACTTGATTCTTGATTGTAGCCAACCTTCTTGTTGATAGCGGGTAATTAAGATGTTTATTTGTTGGTGTAGATCTTGGTATTGACTTCCCTTGGGCATGACAATCGCTAAACTATTGCTATAAAGTTCTAAACGAGAAAATAATCGATACTCTGGATAGGCTTGTATCCAACCAGTTAAAACAGTAGTGTCTCCAGCAAAAGCGATCGCTTCTCCTCGATCTAATATTTCCTTAGCTGCTTGATAGGAATTTACTAGTAATAATCGAGCTTGGGGAAACCGGAAGCTAACTTCACTGGCAGTACTAGAACCGTTTAAGACAGCAATAGATTGGTTGCTAATCTGTGAAGTACTGCCTAGGGTTTTTGTGACTAGGCTAGTTCCATCCGCATAGTAGGGAACACTGAACTCTAACAAGCGAGAACGAGAATTGGTAGTGGCAAGTTGGGCAATCACTAAATCTACTCGTCCAGAAATAACTACATTCAGGCGATCGCTATTATTTACCGGCTGAAGATCGATTGCTCCTTCCCTACCCATTAAATCCCGTGCTAAACGTTTAGCTAAATCAATTTCTAAGCCTTGCAAATTTCCTTGATCGTCTCGAAAACCCAAAGGGCGCAGATTGTCCTTCACAGCTACTACTAAAGCTCCCCGGCGTTGAATATCCCGCAGAGTTGCAGAATTAGCTGAGTGAGAATTAATAACTTGGATTCCCAGAAAACCTAACACTAGCCACAGAAGTAGTATTTTCTTTTTGTGCATGGTCAATTACTAATTAATCCCTGATTATCTAAAGCTGGGGAACCGGAAAGTTTCAAAGTCTCCCTTAAAAGGGAAATTTAGAGGATTCCAAATTTGAAGAGAAGCCATACTCATTAACAGTTTTAGGCGTAAGTTGAAACCCTTTAAGGCTTTATGTCCTCACCCATACTCATTAATGACAATCTATATAAATTTTATAAAAAAAAGGCTGTAGCTACGCCACAACCTTATACTTACTCGTAACTAAAAATATTATAGTCACTAGTTCGACTTGAAAAATCAAGATAATTAACGACCTGCTTGAGCAGTTGCTATAACCTTTTGGAAGCTGGGATAATCTAAGACCGCCAACTGTGCCAACATTTTCCGGTTAATTTGGATATCAGCTTTTTTTAACAAACCCATTAATTGGCTATAGCTCAGACCTTCTTGGCGAGATGCCGCATTGATCCGGGTAATCCAGAGGCGGCGAAAATCCCGCTTCCGACGACGACGATCACGGTAGGCATTCCTTAGTGCCTTCATTACCTGTTGGTTAGCCGTCCGAAATAGCTTGGAGTGAGAACCCCGAAAGCCTTTAGCTAATTTTAAAATCTTATTGCGGCGTTTCCGCGCCACATTACCACGCTTTACTCTCATAATAATTTCCTAATTACTAGATATTTATACTGAACATTTAATCTTTTTGAGGGTCAAATTTTTCGCCCCTTGGGGCGGGGCGTTGCTTCGGCTTCGCTCAGCAACCATAGCATTTCAAAAACTTGAGTTTGACACCCTGCCGCTTGCGGCAGGGTCATTCATTCTTCTGAAGTTCCCAACGATTTATCGGTGGCTCCTAAGGATTAAAAAATAATTACTTTTCTAGTCTCTTCTTTCTTAATCTCTTAGAGGTAGGGCAACATCAAGCGTACATTCCCTGCATCTTCTTCAGCCACTAAAGATAGCTGAGAAATTCTCCGCTTTCTGGTGGAAGATTTATGTTCTAGCATGTGGCTCTTGAAAGCCTTACGTCGTCTAATTTTGCCACTTCCTGTAGCACGGAAGCGTTTGGAGGCAGCTTTACGGGTTTTTAGTTTTGGCATAAACTTAAGAATATGAATTAAACATAAGGTCTTCTATGATATCAGCAAAGCTCCAGTTCTAGCAAGAGCAAGAAATTTATCAGTAAAATTTTCTCCCTACAACAGCAGGTTGGCTTTAAGGGCTGCTATGCGGATCGATCGCTCACAGCGTCCTAAATAAACTTGAGCTACCTGGTCTCCCGGATTAAGCCGCAGACATTCGCCAAAGACCTCAGCAGCTTCCTTAAACTTAGTTTGATTGTATAGGAGCCATGCCTCCATAAAAATAGTTAAGGTAGCTAACTTTCCCTCTCGAATTTCTGGGAGATCGGCATCAAAGACCTCATTGACCGTCACCCATTCTGATTTACCTTTGACTTGGACTCGATCAATCAGTCGGATACAGTACTTATTCGCATCTTCCAGTTCCCAGAAAGTATGGTGGGAAATTAACAGAGGTACAGTATATTCTTTAGTTAATCCCTCTAGCCGAGAAGCTAAATTAACCGCATCACTAATTACCGTGCTATCCATGCGATTTTTTCCTCCCACGGTTCCTAGCATCAAAGAACCTGTATTGATCCCAATCCCAATTTTGATCGGGGCATAGCCAGAATTACCCCGGTGCTGATTATATTCCTTTAGAGTTTCTAGCATATTAATTCCTGCCCTAACTGCATCATCTGCGGAACCCCTCGCCGAGCCACTAAAAAGAGCCATCAAAGCATCACCAATATACTTGTCAATGAAACCATGATTAGCCACAATCTCTGGTTCCATCCGGCTTAGGTAAGAATTAATAAACTTAAAATTCTCAGGGAGACTCATTTTTTCTGAGAGAGTCGTAAAATCTCGGATGTCGGCAAATAGAATAGACATTTCCTTCTGGACTTGATCCCCCAACTGCACATCCAGAATACTATCTTTTTTCAGTAATCGTAGAAACTGCCGGGGAACAAAACGACTGTAGGCCAGATTTAGCTGAGATAGATGTAGCTGAGTAGTAATTCTAGCTAGAAGTTCATTCTTAGAAATAGGTTTAGTTAGATAATCATTGGCCCCCAGATTTAAACCTTCTACTAAATTAGAAACCTGCCTTCTGCCTGTGAGCATAATAATTGGCAGTTCATCAGGGGGGAATTTCTCTCGAATTTTCTGACACAACTCATAGCCTGACATTTCTGGCATTACCACATCAAGAAGAATTAAATCTGGAGTAAAGCCACTATTAATGATCTCTAGAGCTTCTTTTCCATTGAGGGCTTGGGCGATCGTATAGTTATAACGTTTTAAGTAGTTACTAATTACCTGAAGATTTACCCGATCGTCATCTACCACTAACACTTGATATTGACGATTAGCTGGTTGTAGGGATAGGGCTGGTTCTTCAGCAATGGAGATGGGGGATTGATCATCTAGAATTATCTGCCGTCTTAGAAGTGTTTTGATAGAAGTCTGCAAAGAGGGAGATGTTATTTTTTCTCCCGGAGCGATCGGTAAGGTGAAGGTAAAAGCTGATCCTTGATCAACTATAGATTCTAGCCAGATAGAGCCACCATGGATCTCCACTAAATTTTTGGCAATGCTCAAGCCTAAGCCGTAGCCTTGGGTTGGAGATATTTTAGGTAGATTGTTTAATAGATTATTCGATAAATTAACTGAATTAGCTGAATTAGAGGTGTTTTCTAGTTGCATAAACGATTGAAAAACTCGATCGTATTGATCTTCAGGAATACCTATGCCCGTATCTCTAACTGTAATTGCCATAAAGGGTAGGATTGGGAAATTTGCTAGGCTAGTCTGGGCAGAATCTTGGGTTAGGGATGGATTATTACTTCCCTGAATCAGAGTAGCTGTAATTTCGATTTTTCCTTTGCTCGTAAATTTAATGGCATTACCTATTAAGTTGTAGAGAATTTGCTGGAGACGATTGGGATCAGCCTTAACTGGCGGTAAATCGATCGGGATCAGGTTGATTAGCTCTACCTGTTTACTCGCAATCAACATTTGGCTCACCGTCACCACTACGTCAGTAATTTCTTTAACTGCAACGGGTTGGAGTTGAATCTCTAGACAGTGCAACTGCATCTGAGAAAAATCTAAAATATCATTAACTAAATCTGCCAAGCGATAGCTACTCTCCATCACTAACATTAAATTCTTTGCCTGTTGCGGAGCCAACTCCCCAGCTACACCATCTAATAAAGATTCAATAATCCCACTCATGCCATTCAAAGGAGTCCTAAGTTCATGGGTAGTATTGATCAAAAATTCATCTTTCAGGTGGCTTAGGTGTCGCAGGTTCTGGTTTTCTTTAGCTAACTCTGCATTTTGGTTCTGGAGTTGTTGTCGCTCTGCCTGTAACTGCTGAATTAGTTGTTTCTGACGGTAAAAAATATTTTGAACGATCGTAATTATCGCTAGTAAAGGAAATGCAAGAACTAATAATTGCCAAACTAAATTGTTGGTCTGAACTAAAGAGAAAAAAGACCACCCCTGTATCATTGGCAATAATAGATTGAATATTAAGATATACATGGCTATATTTCCAAGAAAAAATAAGGTGGTGATGAACTTAATAAACTGTAGCAATTTTTGCTAAGGAATATTATTACTAGATTGTTATAGCCAAATAACAACGCCTCTTAGGATCCTATCTTGGTTATCGAACAATTACAGCAGTTTTTATTCAGATAAGTGGTGGTGCGATCCCCCTAGGTCCTCTGGATAGTCTACGCCAACAAAACTTCAAACTTAGGGATTAGCTTACCAAATTTAAATTTGCTATAAGAATTTTGCAAGAGGATCGATCGCCGGCATGGTTTTATCTCTAGGTCAGTTTTGCTAGGTACTCTAGGGTGTAGTTTGTTAAGAGGGCAAAAAGGAGCAATTTATTAGGATCGAGAGCTACGCTTCAAGGGTTGAGCACTTGAGGTAATTAAGTTATTTTTGGGTTCCGGCTTGGGCAGAGATTGTTCATAGGCATTCAGCTTTTTGTTAAGTTCTCGAATCCGCCGGGAGAGGAGACGGATAATATTGACTGCCACACCGGGAGTTTCTTCGATCGCATCATACAACTGAAGCTGAGTCAGGATCAGACAATCACAGGGGGCAAGGGTCGTTACCGAAGCCGATCGAGGTTCTGCATCAAACAGAGACATTTCCCCAAAAGTTGCTCCCTGTTGCAGCCGGACTAATTCCCTCTCACTAATATGCACCTTCACCAACCCCGCCACCACAATATAGAGCGATTGTCCCTCTTCCCCTTCCGTAAAAATCCGATGATCTGCCGGAAATTCTACCTCATCCATTACCGATGCCAAACGAACCAAAAAATCATCCCGTAATTCTTGGAAAATCGGCACACCCCGAACAAATAGTAGTCGCTCAACACTAGTTAGCATAGTTTATTCCTACTCCCCTGTACCTCTTGTGAAAGAAGGGGCTGGGGAATGAAGGGTATTATTGAAATTATGTTTAGGTAGTAATTGCCGGACTTGAGCAGCTACTAGCGGGTCTGGGTCTTTCTCTAGGAGGTGGATTAGAGAATCACAAGTCCGGGGCGAAGCAACTTGGAGATAGGTCAGCACTGCCTCCCGCACAAACCCGGTAGGATGCCTTAAACATACCAGAATCACATCTAAACTAATCCGCCACCGAGACGATCGGGCTGCATGAAAACAACAGGCCAGACACCAATCTGAGAGGAAATGCCTTAGCTCTAGTAAATGGCGTAGCCGATCGCGTGGGGGCATTTTCTGATAAGGCAGCAGGGATTCGAGGGCGACTAGGCGGTTTCTCCCTGAGAATTTAGCCCCGTCACTCCCTCCCCGTTGATCGAGGAATCGTAGAATCACCTGCTTAGTTGGGAGATCAAGAGTATTATCCAAAATTTCTATCCCTAGAGCAATACTAGAGCGAGAATCCGAATCCAGATTAAAAGCCGCTGCCTGAATTGCCGCCGGGGGGTAGAGAAATTTCATGAGTAAAAAGCAGCGATCGATCCCATCTACGGCCGCATCTTGGAGCGATCGACGAAGCAAATTCAGTTCTTCCCCCGGCAGGTCTGCGATCGCCCCATAGAGTTGAGCTAAAAGTAATAATTCCTGTTGGATAAAATTTTCAATCACCCTCCGTCCCAACTGATCTAAAACCCGATCAATCCCCAATTCCCCCGGTATTTTAATTAGAGTTTTCAAGATTTGCCTGCGGTTTACGCCCCTACTTGTGACCAACTCTTCAACTAAGGCCGACACTGCCAACTCTGTCCCAATTCCCCCCATTACATCCCAAGCAATGAACCTGACTAACTCCGGTTGATGGATATCAGCCAAGAGCGAACGTATCAAAGGCACTGCTTCATCTTCCATAGATATCAAAGCTTGACGGGCTGCTTCCCTGGTGGATTTATAGTGCAATCCCTTTAGTAATGCTGGATAGTATTCCTCTAACCGGACTAGGGCAATCACCTCTAACAAAGCACAGCGCACCCGCAGGGAATCATCTTGTAACAAACGAGGAATATAAACTCGCAGAGCCTGGAGATAATCTGCCTCTCGGAGAGCACGACACCCCATAACTCTCTCCTTCTCTTGGGCGTGGGTCAGCATCCTGCGCAAAATATCCGTGGCCATAGCTTTTTGGGCGGGGGCTCCCCATCGGAGCATCAAGGCAGCAGCAGTAGCCCGAACAGTAGCATGAATAGAGGGCTGGAGGTAGGGAGTGAGGGTATCCGGGTCTAATTTTGTAGGATAAGACCATAGGTAGCGCAGGGTAAGAGCGAGAACTTCGGGGAGCGGGTCAGAGGACAATAAATCAGCTACTTGAGGGAAATATCCAGCTTGAGGATAGCGCAACATGGCTTCTAAGCTCTGGTATTGCAATCTAGGGGAAAACTTACTTAATAAGGGAGCTAAGACATCACCAACTCCTTGGGGATCAATTTGACAGAGGAGTTGAATGCAAGAGCGATGATCTCGTTCGCTACCCGGAACTGTTAGGGCTTGAAGAATTGCCTGTTTCCATGCCCGTAAATCTACATTAGAAGTACTTAGGCGTCCCTGTTCTGCGCTCTGGACTAGGAGATTAACATAGGTCGATCGCATCTTCCAAGCACTATAGAGCCACAGCAGAGAGGCAGCAACCACTGCTAAGAGCAATAGATAAAATCCTTCCCCATTTACTAACTGCTGACTTAAAAGGCTGATCCCCCACAGAGCAACCCCCGTTACTCCCATAGCGATCGGTTGAATTATCCCCTGCACCATTGCTTGATAACGATTTCGTAAACCCTCTGGCAAGGGCTGAAATAAAGTCGGCTCGATCCCCGCCAAAATAGTGTATCGGAAAATCTCATCCAGGAATTTAATTACGATGACCCCACTCAAACTACTTACTAAGCCGCTAAGGGTAAGTAAGCATCCTACGAGCAGGAATCCCGGCAGGAGCATGGCGGAGATAAATACTCCCAACTTATCAATCAATCGGCTAGAGACAAACCACTGAACCAGAAGCTCAAAGATACTAATAATTCCGCTAAGAATCGCTAGAAAGAAAGCGATCGTCTTCACATCCAAATTCAAGGATTCTACCTGTTGCAGATAGAGAAACTCTACCAACAACAAAATTACTTGGACTAGGGTAAAGAAGACCAATAAGGGCAAAACATACCCCTTTAATTCCTGAGTTGATTTTGCTCCAAACCGCCACAGCGATCGCCAGCCCTTCCGGCCTGGGGTATTACTTCTACTAGTCATCCGCCCCCGAGCCACCGCTGGGAAAGAGTTTTGATAGTGTTGGCAGAGATAAAACATGATCCCCGCCCCGACTAGAAGAAAAATCCCTCCCAACAACATCACATTTTCAATCCCTACTACCCCGATCACTAAAGGTAAAGAAAACCCCGATAGTAGTTCGGCCACTAGCACTCCACTAGAAATTAGGGGATAGGTGCGTTTAATTTCCCGAATATTAAATAACTGATTGGCAGCGATCGCTGTATTCAGACTTTTCAGCGTATCTGTAATATCTACCCACAGCCGGAGCAGAAATACCGTCAATAAGAGAATTATGCCTTCTGTTCGCAAACCCAGCCAAAACAAAAACATGGGCAGAGCCATGAATAGAGCAATGACCACTAAGAGTCGTCGCATGGATAGTTGCTTTTCTAACCAAGAATAAAACAACCCTAAGCCGCTCCCCAAGAGGGCGCTGGAAATATAAATAATGGGGAGCCAGCTAGTGCCGTATTTACTCAAAAAAAGTGCTAAGGCAGTATTTTCTAGCCACAGCAAACCCAGATTAGTAGTAGCATGGAAGGCAAACATCAAGCCTGTACGCTCCACTTCATCTGGGCGGAGATTCAACGATTGCAAGAGTTTAACACCCCACAACTCCCTGATATCTTGCTGCACTAATTTCATCGAAGTAACTTTCGTCTAGGCATTAAGACCACGCCCTACTTAACAGCTTTGGGGGATAGGAGCATCATCATATTTCTACCCTCTTTTTTTGGTGCTTGTTGTAGGTCAGCAAAATCTTGTAAATCTCCAGCCATTCTTTTGAGTAGATCCTCTGCTAGGTTACTATGCTGAATTTCTCTACCCCGAAAGGTAATGGTGGCTTTCACCTTGTCGCCAGCATCAAGGAATTTTTTTGCTTGACTAACCCGCACTTGGTAATCATGCTCCTCGATTTTATAGCGCATTTTTACTTCTTTTACATCGGCGGTGTGCTGTTTTTTCTTAGCTTCCCGCGCTTTCTTTTCTTGCTCAAATTTATATTTGCCGTAGTCCATAATCCGGCATACGGGGGGATCAGCCTTATCACTCACTAAGACTAGATCAAGCTCCCGCTCTTCAGCGATGCGGATCGCCTCTTGGGGAGTAATCACACCTAGTTGTCCGCCGTCACTGTCGATGACACGAATTTTGGGGAAGCGGATGCGTTCGTTAATCTGGGGTAGATCCCGTTGTCGTTTTTTGTCAATTACAGGGGAGGGTTTGTTGCTCAAGGTTAGATATGGGGTTGGGGTAAATGGATAATTATGTTTATTTACTATTTTAAGACAAAGTAGTTATTCTTTATTGTAATCCTAATCACGGAAAACCTAGCAATCTCTCCTGTGAAAGCAGAGGCAAAGCAGGCTATTGACGAATAGGAATCTTTACTATGAACTCTGCACCTTTACCCAGAGAAGAATTACACTGTAACGTTCCCCCATGTTTTTCTGTAACTATTTGATAACTAATCGATATGCCCATCCCTGTACCCTTACCTACAGGTTTGGTAGTGAAGAAGGGATTAAATAGCTGATTTTGGACACTTTCATCCATCCCTATCCCATTATCAGCAATACAAATAAATAGCTGCTCTAGCTCTAAAATTCCTGTACGAATTTTGATGGTTGGTGTAGGGCGATCGCCTACTCTTTCTAGTAATTGATCTAAGGAGTTGAAGGAGTTGTTCGTGTAACGTGACTCTAAAGAGTCAATGGCATTGCTCAAAATATTCATAAATACTTGGTTTAATTGCCCTGCGTAGCATTCTACTAAAGGCAGATCGCCATATTCCTTAATAATTCTAATGGCTGTTTTAGGGGCAGTAGGATCATCATTAGCTCTTAGTCGGCTCTCCAAAAGCATCAGAGCGCTATCAATTCCTTCATGAATGTTGACAGCTTTCATCTCAGCTTCATCTAGGCGAGAGAAAAGTCTCAGCGATCGCACAATATCACGAATTCTCTCTGTCCCAACTTGCATAGAGGTAAGGAGTTTTACTAAGTCTTCTTGAATAAATTCTAAATTGATCTCCTCGATTTTGTGTTGAATCTCTGGTACAGATTGGGGGACATGGGTTTGGTAAAGTTGCAAGAGATGCAATAGATCTTGAATATATTCTTGGGCCGGGAAGAGATTGCCATGGATGAAGTTAACCGGATTATTAATTTCGTGGGCAATACCTGCTACCAGTTGTCCTAAGGCAGACATTTTCTCACTTTGCACAAGATGCGACTGGGCCAGTCTGAGGTCATGCAAGGTTTTTGCTAATTGTTCAGCAGATTCCTGTAGAGCT
Source organism: Coleofasciculaceae cyanobacterium OTE_70_metabat_329 (assembly GCA_031374985.1). Classification (GTDB taxonomy): domain Bacteria; phylum Cyanobacteriota; class Cyanobacteriia; order Cyanobacteriales; family JAAUUE01; genus JAAUUE01. The sequence goes on from JANMHD010000088.1 coordinate 11,069, forward strand.
TCTTCTGTCTGTTTACGCTCCATCTCTGCGGCTGCACGGGCTGTAAATATCTGCATAATTGATTCTAGATAATCTCGATTTTCCATGGGCTTATTATCTAGGGCAGCCAGATGTCCCATCAAATTGCCTGAAGAGTCAAGAAGAGGAATGCCAATATAGCTCTCTGCCTGTAGGTCAACTAGATCCTGATCGTCGGGAAATAAGGTTTGGACATCGGTAGAGTAAAAACTACAACCATACTCTCCTGTAACAATTTCACAGGGAGTCCCGGTCACTGCATACTCAAAATTATCCCCAAAACCCTGCCCCATCCAAAATGCCAAGGTTCGGAGATTTTTGGCTTGCTTGGTTGGCTTTGGATCTGTGCATTCGGTAATAAAGGCATAACGCACTTCTAGGGCAGCAGCTAATTTGCAGACCAATAATTCCAAGAAATCACTGCTTGTAGCGGCGGCAGTTCCTTCGACGATCGCCCTTAATACCCTATCTGACCTCTCGTACTCTGCATTTTTAGCTTCTAGTTCTTTAACTCGTTGTTGTAATTTCTCTATTTCAGGAGTTGAAATAGGAGGTATATCTGATAATTGAGTAAACATAATTTTCCCTTGCTAAATATCAGTATTGATCAAGTCGATGTTTTCATAGAGGAGCGAGAGAGGAAATTCTAGATCCAGGCTCGTAATCTGGATGAGGGGGATTAGTAAAGCAGAGAGATTGGCAGAGATTTGGCTATGGGGAATAATTTCCCCTGGCATTGCCATAATTTTGCCGTTTTCGTATTCATGCTTGATATCCTGCTCAGATTCCAAGCTAGGTATTCTGGAGACATGGTGGGTGATTGAAGGGCGGCAATCATGGCTTTAGTTTTCCTTTTGGTTTTACGATGGCTCTAACTTAGTGCTTCATTGACTGGAAAGCGATCGAGCATTCTGATAGCAGCGATCGCATTATTTTGTAGACTAACTGCTGCATGGGGTACATGGGGAATCTGGGAAAGAATATCAACCGTCCGGCGAAGCAGCCGCACCACATCTCCTTCATCCAAACTAGTATTACTGCACAACTCTACCCAAGATACGCCCAAAGCCCAATTTTGGATGATGCCAACTAGGTCAGATTCTAACCAGATGGGCAGGGAGACCTTATAACGATTTTGGAGTTGGAATAGTTGACGGCGGACATGGCGCAAATTGTATAGAGCTTCCAGAGTAGCCGCTGGTGGTTCATACTTCACCCAAGTATCTGGTCTAGGGGTTTCTGTCACCAAGGCAGCCAAAGCAGCAGCTAAATCTGGCGGCTCTAGGTTATCTAATTCTCCAGAAACGATCGCCAAACCTACCCATAGTTCATTGTCACCTCGGATTGCGGAAGCTGCCAGGCCCTTGGGTGTAGGAGTCAAATCCTTGAGGCAGTCAGATTCCCGGAGAATTTCAATTAGGTTTAGAAAATCTTGCCAATGTTGCGCTTGATACTTGCGGAACTTGGCTTGGCGATCGCTAATATCTGCCTGCAACTCACCCCGCCGTTTCTGGCGCTTAATTAGATTTATGGGATCTCCGTGATGCTTCAAAGGATGTTCTTGGAGTTGAGTTTCTAATTCTGTTACTTTGGCTAAGTGTTCTTGAAGATAGGGAGCCACTTCTGGGGACAACTCCTCTGGTGGTAGTAGTCGTGCCACCATCTCTGTAGCTTCATTACCTTTCTTTGCTTGCCCCGGCTTGAAGATTAATTCTTCTGGGGGCAGCAAGTTAATTACTTTCAGATGTTTTTGGCTATCGATTTGGACTACATCGGCGGCTGTGGCTACATACCAACGATTATTTGCTGCCAAACAAAGAAGGATAGGGGGTTGTCCCCGGAGGATGGTTTTCTGAATCAGGACTGCTGGTAAAGGATTGGTGACGGGGATATGCTTACCTTTAAGATAAACTACAGTCCCAAGAGGAGTAACTTCTAAGTGGGTAACGATCGCCTGCTGCCGTACCTCTGTCTCCTGTTGTTGCAATACTTTTAATAACCGCCGTTCTTCCTTGAGGTGAGCGGCAATTTTCTCGTAGTCTGCCAACTGCCCCTGATCGATCGCTGCCAGTTGGATATCTAATTTTGCCAGTTCCGCTGTTAGTTCGGTGATGTATTGCTTTTGGGGCTTCAGGTGCAAGGTGGCTAGATATTGGGCAAAGCTCTGCTCTACCAAGGCTTTTGCCTCTAGCAAGGTATGGGTTTGCAACAGATTTAAGACCATCCCATAACTAGGCGTAAATTGGCTAACCAAGGGGTCTGCATCGGCGGTGGCTAGATAATATGCCTCTTTAATTCCTTCAAAGGGAGTTTGCAAAGTCACCACATTTCCCGTGGTGTCCATCCCCCTACGTCCCGCTCGCCCCGCCATTTGCAGAAACTCACTGGCAGTCAAGAGACGATGTCCTCGATCGGTTCTTTTAGAAAGAGTAGAAATCACCGTAGTCCGGGCTGGCATGTTGATCCCGGCGGCGAGGGTTTCTGTGGCAAACACTACCTTAACTAACCCTAAACCAAATAACTCTTCGACTAAACCTTTCCAAGCTGGCAGGATTCCCGCATGGTGCGCTGCTACCCCCCGGTACAATTGCTCCACTTGGCCCGCCCGCCCGGCATCGGGATTTTTAGCTAAGAATGCATCAATATGGGTTTTTAGAAGTTCTACTTCTTGGGGATTGACCAAGCTCATATTTACTACGTCTTGTACTGCTCGATCGCAGCCCCGGCGACTAAAAATAAAATAAATAGCAGGCAATAAATTCTTTTGTTGGAGTTGGCTCAAAATGAAGGGAATACTAGGAGCCTCTGGGCGACTTTCCCTAGACATAGGAGGTCTTCTGACTTTTTTTTGTTTCAGGCTAGGATTCACTCCTCCTTTTTTCTTGTCTAGCAGAGGAAACAAACCATTGAGATTACCAAAATAAAATTCTAAGGGAACAGGACGAAAGTTAGAGTAAATTAACTGGGTTTCCCCATGAACTGTAGCAATCCAATCGGTTAATTGGTCACTATTAGCCACGGTGGCCGAGAGGGCAACTAGCTGAATTTTTGGTGGACAGTAGATTACTGATTCTTCCCAGACAGTCCCCCGTTGCTGGTCATTCATATAATGGCATTCATCCAACACCACCGCCTCTACCCCCGTCAGGGAAGTCCCCACCTGGCCAATGGGAGTTCCGTAGAGCATATTCCGAAAAATTTCCGTAGTCATCACCAGAATGGGGGCATCCCGATTTACAGAAGTATCCCCGGTGAGTAACCCCACATTTTCTGTGCCAAATTGCTCCCGAAAATCCCGTAATTTTTGGTTAGATAATGCCTTCAAAGGAGTAGTATAAAAAACTCTCCCGCCCTGAGCCAAAGCCCGATGGATGGTATATTCCCCAATCAGGGTCTTCCCGGAACCCGTAGGCGCGCACACCACCACGGATTTGCCAGCATCTAGGGCGGCGATCGCCTGTAGTTGAAATTCATCAAGCTCGAAGGGGAAAATGGTCGTCAGATTAAGATTGGACATTATTCAAAAGGTGGTAGTTCTAGTGGAATCGCCCCTAGAATCCCTTTACGGAAATCATTGAGGATTTGTCTGGCGGCACGTTCAGCATCACCTTTGCAGCGTTGTTCTGCTACGGCGAGGAGATAGTCATCCCCAGTGCCGAGATGGGGATCTAAACGATATCGTGATTGTAACGCAGAGCCATAGTCTAGGTCTTGGATGATCTCAATCAGGGCGATCGCAATCCTTTGCCAATCGTAAGCGGCTTCTCCAATATCATCACAAATAGCTAGTTTGATAGCCGCAGCTTGGTCATTTAGTTTGGCGGGGATCACACCCGGAGCATCGAGGAGTTCGATCGCCTCAGAGATACGAATCCAGCGCAACTGCCGGGTTACCCCTGGTCGTCTCGCACTATCTACCACTCGTTTGCCAATCAATCGGTTAATCAAGGCAGATTTCCCTACATTGGGGAAGCCAATTACTACAGCTCGCACTGGGCGGGGCAACATATCTCGATCGATCCGGCGCTGATTCATCTCTGCTCCAGCATTCTGAGTTGCTTGCAACAATTCTCGGATTCCCTTCCCGTGTTGGGCATCGGTGAAGTAGGGAATATCGCCCTTATAGCGAAACCAATTGCGCCAGAGTTCTCGCACTCCTGCATCCACCATATCTAATCTGTTTAAGACCAATACTTTGGCTTTTGTCCCGACCCATTCGGGAATTTGGGGATGATAGGCGGAGAGGGGAATCCGAGAATCTCGGACTTCCAAAATTACGTCTACCCGTTTCAATTGTTCCTTGAGGGCTTTTTCTGCTTTGGCAATGTGACCGGGATACCACTGAATGGGCGGAGTAGTCATTAAAATTAGGAGGCTAGGGAAGATAAAATATTTAAATAATATGTGATTAAATATCTGTGATAGCTACAATTCTATGGTATTAGTAGTTTTTTGTACAATTGCACTACAACTTTCTTCTAGGGCAATATTGCTCCGCAACCCTAAGGCGACCGAGACTAAGCAGATGAAACTTATTATTCGCTGATGTGATGTCTAGAAAATCCTCCACTAGAAAGTCTCTAACGAAAGAATTCTCCCAACAATCAGCCCAAGCATCTCTGCGGCGGGTTTTAATTATTCCCTTTATCCTACAAATCGTCGCAGTGATAACTTTAATTGGCTGGCTCTCCCTAGAAAATGGGCAGCAGGCAGTTAATACTGTGGCGAGTCAGTTACGATCGAGCATTATCACCAGCATTGAAAACCGCCTAGAAGATTATTTATCAATACCAGAGTTAGTTACCAAGATTAACATTCAGGAAATCCAGAACCGACACTTAGATCTCCAATCCTCAGATAAATTAATTGCCCACATGCGGGGGCAGATTAAGATTTTTGATACCATTAATTACATTCAGTTTGGTTCTGTTCCATCCTCTCTAAAAGGGGATTTTACGAGCCTAGAACGCTTTGATGAAAAATCTCTCTGGCTCAGTATCTCCGGGGCAGAAAATAACTATCAATTTTCCACTTATAACTTAGATGCCGAAGGCAATCGGGGACAGTTAATTAATTCTCAAGCTGATTTTGACCTACAGAAACAACCTTGGTATCAGGGCGCAGTGCAAGCAGGTAAACCGATCTGGAGTCCTATTTATACCCACTTTCATACCCCCCGTTTAGCAATTACCTACAGTGCGCCTATTTATGAAACTAAAGGATCCCAGATCATCGATCGAGCTTTGGCTCAGCCAGTTCCCAAAGCAGTTCCCAAGGCTACCACTTCCCAAGACCCGCCCCCAAAACCTCAACTTCTAGGAGTGACAGGCGTAGATTTACCTTTAGCTCAAATTGGGGAATTTCTTAAAACTCTGGTAGTTGGTAAATCAGGACAAACTTTTATCATTGATCGATCGGGCTTTTTGGTAGCTAGTTCTGGGAAAGAACGTCCTTTCTTGGTCATAGATGGCCAAACTAGTAGGCTCAAAGCCACTTCTAGCAATGTACTTCTAATTCAAAAATCCGCTGCCTTCCTCAACAGTCAATGGCCGGACTTCAAGGAAATTAAACAAGAACAGCAACTAGATTTTTCCATAGATGGAGAAAAAAGATTAATCCAGGTTGCACCTCTTAAGGCTTATCCAGAACTAGACTGGCTCATGGTGGTGGTTAATCCAGAAAGTGATTTCATGGCTCAGATAAATACTAATCGCCAAACGACTATTTATCTCTGCTTGGGAGCTTTTGTTTTAGCATTAATCACTGGTTGGTACACCTCCCAAAGAGTTTTACAACCGATTAAGAGCCTTTCTGGGGCAGCAGATGCCTTGTCTCGGGGTGAGTGGAATCAACATGTTGATATTTATAGCCAAGGGGAATTAGGGGTTTTGGCAAGGGCTTTTAATCGAATGGCGGAGCAGTTGCAGGATTCTTTTTTGGAGTTGCAATCTAAGGAAGAGAAAGCTAGTTCGATCGCCGATCTTCTAAATGAAGCTCAGAGAGTAGCCCATGTAGGAAGTTGGGAACTAGACCCTATCACCCAAAAAATTACTTGGTCTGAGGAAGTATTTCGGATTTTTGGGTTGCAACCAACTATCAATGCTCTATCTTACTCAGAACTTCTGCTGAAGGTACATCCTGATGATCGGCAATATGTAGCGGAAGCCTTAACTCGTGCTGCTGATACTGAGGAATCACACCAGCTAGAGTATCGGGTGATTCGTCCTGATGGTTCTTTGCGCTACGTATTTAGCAAAGGTTTGTATAGCTATGATGAAGATAGTAATATTGTTCGGGCTTTTGGTATTGTCATGGATGTAACTGAACGGAAGGAGGCAGAATTGGCGATTCAGAGTTCCGCCCTGGCCCTACAACAAAAAGCTAATGAACTAGAAATTACTTTAGGGGAATTACAACAAACCCAATCCCAACTGATTCAAGGAGAAAAAATGTCAGCTTTGGGGCAGTTAGTTGCAGGAGTCGCCCACGAAATTAATAATCCGGTGAATTTTATCTACGGTAATCTGACTCATGCTAGAACCTATGCTGATGATTTATTAGCGATACTCCGAATTTATCAACAAGAATATCCACAACTCAGTACAAAAATACAGGAAAAAACAGAGGATATAGATTTAGATTTTATTATTTTAGACTTACCTAAATTATTAGATTCTATGCAAGTGGGTGCCGATCGTATTCGAGAAATTGTTAAATCTCTCCGGTCTTTCTCCCGTCTAGATGAAGCAGAAATGAAATCTGTAGATATCCATGAAGGTTTGGATAGTACTTTGATGATCTTGCAAAATCGGTTGAAAGCTAAGGGAAATCAGCCGGATATTATAGTTATCAAAAACTATGGTCATTTGCCCCAAGTGGAATGTTATGCAGGGCAGTTAAATCAGGTATTTATGAACATTCTGGGTAATGCGATCGATGCCTTAGAAACCTCTTGGGAGGGGGCTATGGGTACTAGCCCTCAAATTCAAATTCAAACCTTAGTGGTGAAAATAGAAGATAAAAATCGGTCTTTGCAGAGAGACAATACTTGGATTCAAGTTAGCATCCGGGATAATGGAGCGGGGATAAAACCAGAGTTGATTAATCGTTTGTTTGATCCTTTCTTTACTACAAAACCTGTAGGCAAGGGGACTGGTTTAGGTCTAGCTATCTCCCATTCGATCGTAGTAGAAAAACATAATGGTAAACTTAATTGCTTCTCGGAAGTTGGTAAGGGGACAGAATTTTTAATTTCTATTCCTATTCGGCAGGAAGGGGAATTTTAGCTAGGGAAAACTTCTCGATGGTTTTGCCAAACTTGTTGGATGAAATCTCGGAGGAGATGATGAGCAGCTTGGGCTTCTGCTAAACTAAACTCGGTACTGTTAACCTTACCTAATAAGGGAATTAGCTCTGTATCAAGGGCATGACGAAATAAGGCCGGAGGCAGGAGCAAGTCAGAACTTAGGCGCAGATCGTAAGTTTTTGGCAGGGATTGTTCTAGGTATTTGGGGCGGTAGTTCTCTGGGGAATAATTCTCTAAAGGCGAAGTTAGGGTAATGCTTCCCGAAGGAAAAAAAATCTGCCAATTATCATCATTTCTTTCTTCGTTACCTTCCTCATTCTCTACTTCATTCTGAGGAGAAGTTTCAGAAACCACCACCGACTGGGTACATTCCCTAGGAAGCACTTCTAGAATTAGCGGTCTGAGCCAACAAACTGGGCGATCTTGCACTACCTGAATTACTTCAGCATATAATCGGCTTTGCTCATGCTCTAAGCAAAGAATCTGTCGGGGCTGAAATTGAGAAGATTGAGTCATGGAATTTAGCGTAGCTACTATTGTCAGGAAAATATTATAAATCTATCAGTAGGTTTTAAAATCATCTCTACTTTCTCAACAAAATACTAGTAGATTAGGCAAACCCGCCCATAAAATCATTTAACTCTATACCGGGGTATGTCCAACTATCTTGGATTAGCTGGGGCTTGAAACCACTGGTAAGCTGATGTACTAGCCACAATTCTTGGGTAGAAACGACCACAAAACCTGCGGCTCCTAACCAAGCATCAAGACTTCCCGTTGCATAATCTTTCAAGGAGGGATCCAAAATCTTCGGCTCCTCCATAACTTCTTGGAGCCAATTTACTCGCCGTAGGACTGTCTGGGCATGATCCATTATGATAAATTGCCCACCGCCCTTGAGGAGTCGGAAACATTCTTTAACGGTCGCTTGGCCAACTAGCACCGGAGTTTCATGGAATAGCAAAGAGGCGGTAATAAGATCAAAGTAACCTCCTGGAAAGCCCGTGTGTTCCCCGTTTCCTTGTTGACAGTGGATTTCTAGGGCTGCTGGTTGGTTTTTTTGTTTAGCTTTTTGACTAGCGATCGCCAGCATATAGGGAGATAGGTCTACTCCTGTAATGGAGGCTTGGGGAAATCTCCTTTGGAGCAGGAGGGTACTAGTGCCAGTGCCGCAACCGAGATCAAGAATGCGTTGGGGTGTGCCTTGGATGTGGTTGATTAATCCTTGGCGGACTAGGGTTTCTTGGGGGGGTAAAAGATAGGGAGCGATCGAATCGTAGGCGATCGCATTTTTGGGGTTAAGATAACCACCGACTATGCCATGAAATTTCTGCTGAGTGTAATATTCTGGATAGATTATTTGGGGATTCCGATAGCGACTACTTTCCTGTTCCCAGTCAATATTTTTATAGGAAGGATTAAGTTCAGCTTCATTGATCAATAGCTGTACTACAGGTTGCAAAAAATCTCCCCAAATCGTGCTTTTTTCTCCTGCCATAAATCACCTAACCCAAAGGCTCTCATCAACGCTAACCTAGTCGATTCTATTATAATTCAGCATAGTTAGGGTAGCGATCGGCTGGCAAAGTCAGGCGACCACACCAGTGGGTAAATAATTAGTTAGCCCATAATTGTTAAATTCAAGTAGTCCAAGCATCGGGAAGATTATCTATATCTTCTAGGAGAAAGTCTGGATAAACGAATATTTGGACATCATCATAAAGATCGCTAAGAATACGTTTCTTTGCACCCGACTTGTCCCACGGTTGAAGATCGGAGTCCATCTCGCAGAAACCAACCCAAGTATTACCATCTTTCCGTAATTCCTCAGATTTAACTATCATAGCCGCCAAAATAGCCATGTCAAATGGCTTAAGCGCAAGATCCATTGCCCCAATAGATATTTGCCTCTCCAACATTGGCTCTGAAAGCGAAAAGACATTCAGACTAGGGTGCTTTGCTAATTCATCCAGCCGTTCTGAAACTTTCATTAGTTCATGGGCGACTAATCCATCGAATTGATCAAATATCCGATAGGCTACATCCGCATCCTCAATGGTCACTCTACTTTGATCTTTTGCCCATTGAATGAATTTGCGTAAATCATTAGAACGAGACCGTGGGGTAAACCGTCGAGGCACCGTTTCACGAGCTTCTACAAAACATATTGCAGGCACATATAACTTAAACTCACCAGCCTGAGCGCGTTTAAGTAATTGAATAGCCTGTGGATTTTGAAAGTGTGCTGGAGCTATGACATCGACTACCCAATTTGTTTCAACTAAAACTGCCTTAGGTTTCATTGGGCAACCTTATTCCACCTCGGACCAGCAGCCCTTACTTCACCAATTCGGATAAGACCAATTATTGGTTCGCTAAGTAGTTTCTTTAAGTCATTTGGAAGATTTTCTATACTAGAAGTCAGTTGTAGTTTTTCAAGCCATCGCTGAACTCGTGATTCAAATTCAATAGCAGGTTTTCCTTGCCATTGTTCATCTGCTGGTGGTAGCAAAGAAGTTGGCAGCATTGCTTCACCGACTATATAAATCGACCTGCCGTTAGACTCTTCTAAGGAGTCACGGAGAAGAATTATCCGCTCGCCAGCTACGAGAAGCCCAACTGAACAACCAATAGATGCCATAGCTTGTTTAAACTGTTCAATAGCGTATTGAGTGCCGATACTGATGTCTCGAAGCTTTACTTCAACTATCATCAGGTATTCCCCCTCTGGACTCATTACAATAATATCTGGATGGGTTATTTTCATAGTGATATCATAACGCGGTGAACTTAAATTAAAATATAGCAATTCTAAATGATTTCACCTGCCTACCGCGATAGAGAAGAAAGCGGCACAGCAGCGATCGCTAATCCTGTAAGATTTCAAAGAATAAATAGGCAGCAAAAATTTACTCAAGGGCAACAAAAATGAAAATTTGTGTGGCGCAAACAAGATCAATCAAAGGTGACATTCTAGCTAATATTGATAATCATACAAAACTAATTAACTTGGCTGTTTCTGGTGGTGCGAATATAATTATTTTTCCTGAGCTATCAATCACAGGTTATGAGCCAGAACTTGCCAAAGATTTAGCCACAAGTCAAGATGATAATAGATTCGATGTTTTTCAAGCAATCGCTGACAATAATCAGATAATAATTGGCGTTGGAGTACCAACTAAAAATGATAGAGGTATTTGTATCAGTATGGTAATTTTTCAGCCCTATAAAGCAAGAGAAACATATTCAAAAAAATATTTACACTCTGATGAAGTAGCATTTTTTGTTGAAGGGCAAAGTAAGACTGAGTTGATAGTAAATAATCTGAAGATTGCCTTAGCAATTTGTTATGAGATATCAATTCCTGAACATTCAAGAAGTGCTTTTAATAGTGGGGTAAATGTATATATTGCTAGTGTAGCTAAAACTACCGAAGGAGTTAAAAAGGCTATTCAAATCTTATCTGATATCGCTGATAAATATTCAATGACAGTATTAATGTCAAACTGTATAGGGCATTGTGATAACTTTGAAAGCGCAGGAAAAACATCTATCTGGAATTATAAAGGCTTGTTACTAAGCCAATTAAATAATACTAGTGAAGGTATTTTAATTGTCGAAACTAAAACGCAGGAAATAATAAAAAATACTTTAGACTACTAATATTTTAAATAATAATGTCATTATTTAGTTTTCTAGTGTTTAGCGAATGCTGAGAAAAGTAAAATTTAGCTTTCAGTTTCTACTAATCCACCAACATCTGCCGGATAAACGAGATAAACCAACTGTCTGGTAATAACTTTCTCAAGGTTAATAACAATGCCGCATTTTTCCCGGCTGGGTAGCGTAGTTTCTTTTTGCCATCAGTTGCTGCTTGGTAAATCACTTCGGCCACAACCTCAGGAGGTGAACCATCAACCCCGGCTGCTTGCATCTTTGGCATCACTCTATCGCTAAAATTTTGATAAATTCCCAAATCTAGTTGGCTGCCACTATCTGCCGATCGCCCATAGAAATCCGTCTTAATCGGCCCCGGCTCCACCAGTTTTACTCGAATATTAAATGGCTCCAGTTCATACTGCAAAGATTCACTAAAACCTTCCACGGCCCATTTGGTGGAATGATACAAACTATAGAGAGGAAAGGTGAGCCGCCC